>DATFVY010000054.1:0-26447 GCA_035259925.1 Burkholderiales bacterium | reverse complement strand
AGGGCCGGCACCGTGAGGATCAGCGCGATGTCGGAGAACCAGAGAAAATTCCACAGCGGATACTTCCTGGTATAGACCGCGACTGTCACCGCGGCATACGCGGTGTAGGCCAGCTTGAGCCACAGCGGCATCGTTTCCATTATTGTTTGAGCTGTCGGCCGCCAGCCGTCAGCCGTCGGTCACGCTATAGGGTAGCTTAAGCAGCCTGAGTTCCGGACCGTCGGGTGCCTTCCAGTGGAGATTGCCGCGCCCCGCGGCACTGATCTGGACAACCGCGAGAAGGTCATGTCCCCCCTCCGGGGAGCGGGCGGTGTTCACCACCGTGCCGCATGCCTGTTCGCCGAAGTCGGGGCTGTAGAGCTTTTCACCTGGTTGCGGCTGCTCCCTGGACCCGATGGTGGCAAGGTACATGCGCTGCTTGAGCGTCCCGCGATAGTGCATGCGCGCCACGATTTCCTGTCCGGGATAGCATCCCTTGTCGTAGCTCACGCCGCCGATCAGGTCCAAATTGACCATTTGCGGCACGAACTCCTCCTGCGTCGGGGGCAGGATCACCGGCACGCCGGCGCGGACGATCTGTAGCAGCCACTGCTCCGCGTCCACTTTTTCAGATCCCGCAGCGAGCGATTCGAGGATCGAGCGTGCCTTGTCGCTCGCGGCAACGATCTCGAAACGGTCGCCCGGTAACCGGATGACCATCGCTTCGGGCGTCTGCGCGAGTTCATGGACCGCCTGGGGTACCTTGCCGGCCACGCGCTGCGCCAGTGCAGCTGCATCCTTGCCCATGACGCCAACCAGCGCCCACTCGGGAGTTGCATCGGCAGCTTTCACCTTGGAGCGCAGGATGTACTTCGAGATCTGCTTCTGGATCGGCTCGCGCAGGGAAGAGGGGAGCTGCATGTAGTAGCCCTCTGCCGCGCGCCACAGAAGGAAGGTCACCAGGACCCGCCCCTTGGGCGTGCAGTATGCCCCGTACGTGCTGCGTCCCGGCTCCAGCGCGCTGACGTCGCACGTCAACTGGTTGTGCAGGAAATCCTGCGCTTCCTCGCCGGAAAACCGTACCAGGCCGAACTGCGCAAGCTCACAAAACCCGCTCTTCACCATCAGGTAACTTCGAAATGCGCGTGACGCAACCAGGCATTATCGCCTAATGCGAGCAGCTGTTCCTGAAGGGGGGATGAAAGGCGGGAGCGTTTCAGCCTGCGAGACGCCTGAAAACCTCGCGCGCGCTGCGCGAGGAGTCCCGCCCTATTTGAGGCCTCGGGGTGACGTCGCTCTCGGCGGGACCTTGGGCCCACCGCCACCATCGATGCCGGTGCCGGGGGGCGCAGCCGGCCCCTGCGGTGGTTGCGTTCCGGCAGCCCGTGGGCGGGGGGGAGGCGGGCCGTCGTCGATCACGCACCTTTCCGGAGGCGCATTGCGCTCCCGGCAGATCGGATCGACGGGATCGCTGCGCTGACCGGTATCAGCGGCGTAGGCCGGAGCGATCAGCAGCAGCCACAGGCCCGCCCAGCCCGTGACTCTTCCGATCCTGGCGTTCCCTCGGCTCATGACCCAGTGACCAGCGGCGCAGCAACGAGTTCGCTGCCGTCCAATTTCACATTCCGGAAAAGGCTCGGCCCAAACCTCACATTCTGTGAGATTTTGTTATGCATCACTCTGATCCTACGAGACTTATTAGCCTTGCTGACCGAGACGTTGTATAACACCGCATGGTCAGCAGCCTGTTCATCTCCTGCACGCCGCAACCGGAAAAGAACGGCGAGCGGATCGCCGCCGCACGAAGACGAAGCTCCCGGTGAGGTGGATCCGCGACTGGATCGAGCCGGCCCTCGCCAAGAACGATCAACGCGTTGTCATCGATGCGACGAACAATAGAATGGCGTCGATCAACCCGCGCGCAGAAGCGTCGAAGCGGCTCTACGGCCGGGGATTCCTCAAGGTTGCTTGAGCCCGGGTCCGGCAGCTCGTGTCGGGGAAGGGAGAGGATTGGACAGCGGCATACCGCTGGCACCAGCTAGGCCCGGCGACCCGCCTTCAGGCGCGCACCCGGGCGCGGCAGGGGAGCGCACGCTCCGGCCGGAATTCACCGGCTCGGCGGGTGAGTATTTCCGCATCTGGATCGTCAACCTGTTCTTCACCCTGATCACGCTCGGCATCTACTCGGCGTGGGCCAAGGTGCGCAAGAAGCGCTACTTCTACGGCAGCACCCGCCTCGACGGCGACAGCTTCGACTACTTCGGCAGCCCCAAGGTGATCCTCAAGGGGCGCATCGTCGCCTTCATCATCTTCGTTACCTACGCCTTCGCGAGCGAGCTCTATCCGCCGGCGACCTATGCATTCTGGGCGGTGGCGATCCTGGTGCTTCCCTGGCTCATCGTGCGGGCCTTCACGTTCAACGCGCGCAATTCGGCCTATCGCGGCCTGCGCTTCGATTTCTCCGGGACGACGGGACGGGCAGCGCGGATTTACATCGGCATGCTGATCGTCGCCGTGCTGACGCTGGGTCTCGCTTACCCCTGGTTCGTGGCGCGGCAGAAAGCGTTCGTGGTGTCCCACCACGCGCTGGGCACAACGGGCTTCGGTTGCCGCATCTCCGCCGGCGACTACTTCGCGATCTACTTGATCGGCGGCCTGATCCTCATGGCCCTGGTCGTCCCGATCTCGGTGGGCATGGGGTTCGCGATGACCATGCCGTGGCTGCCCGAGTCGATAGCCTGGCTGGGTTTCGTCGTGCCCATGGTCCTGATCTACGCGGCCTACGCCGTGGTTTATGCCTATATCCAGGCACGCACCGCCAACCTGATGTGGAACGGCACCTACGGGCCGGGCATCCGGTGCTCCAGCTCGCTCGGAGCATGGAAGCTGGCGCGCCTGTACATCGGAAATGCAGTCGCGGTGGCAGCCACGGCAGGATTTCTCATTCCGTGGGCGGTCGTCCGCACGCTGCGCTATCGGCTCGAGAACTTCGCGGTGACCGTCGAGGAGGGCATCCGGTTCGAGGCGAATCCGGCGCTGGAGCGGGTCGGCGCGACCGGCCAGGAGCTGGGCGATATCTTCAATCTGGACCTGGGAATATGAGCGTCCTGCAGGCCGATTACTTCGACGGCAAGAACTCGCTCAAGCGCCCGGTGAGCGTCTTGATCACGGGCAACAAGCTCAAGGTGGTCGGCCGCGACGTGGACGTGGAATTCGACGCGCGCGGGGTACGCCGGTCGCTCCGCATAGCCAATACTCCGCGCTGGCTCTATCTGCCGGGCGGCGGGGCCTGCGTGACGGCCGACAACGATGCGGTTGACCGCATGACACGCGACCGGCACTACGAGCGGGTCCTGCACACGTGGGAGTCGCGGCCGGTCTACGCGGTGCTCGCCATAGGGCTGGTAGTGGCGGCGTTGTGGGTGCTGCTCTATCGCGTGCTGCCGGTGGCGATCGAGCAGATCGCCAACCGCATCCCGGTGGAGGCCGAAGCGGCGCTGGGACGCGAGACGCTCGCGGGGATCGACAGGAGCTTGATGAAGCCTTCGAAGCTGCCACCGGTCCGGCAGAAAACCCTCACCACCAAGTTCGAGGCCATGGCACGCCTCGCCGACCCGCCGGTTCCCTATCGCCTGGAGTTTCGCGCGAGCCCGATCATCGGCCCGAACGCGTTTGCGCTGCCGTCCGGCATCATCGTCATGACGGATGAGCTGGTGAAGCGCGCCCGGAACGACCAGGAAGTGCTCGCTGTCCTGGCGCACGAGCTGGGCCACGTGCATCACAGGCACACGATGCGGCGTCTGCTCGAGGGCTCGGCGACTGCGCTCATTATCGCCGCAGTAACGGGCGACATCGCCTCGACGACGTCGCTGGCCGCCGCGGCCCCGACCTTGCTGTTACAGGCCAAGTACTCGCGCGACAACGAGCGCGAGGCCGATGCCTATGCCGTGGCGCTGATGCGCAAGGCCGGCATCGAGCCGCGCCACTTTGCCACGATCCTGGCGCGCCTGGAAGACGACGACGAGCCGCGGCGCGGCATCTTTCCGAGCTTCCTCCTGTCGCACCCGCCGACCGACGAGCGTGCCAGTCTCTCGGGCGGAGTCCTCCCGGACGCGCAAACCGGCGAAACGACAGCCGGGGAGGAGGGCGGTGACGCGGCGGTGGCCGAAAGCCCCAAGCTCGTCGCCGTCGACCCGGTGCAGCGGCAGATCATCGACCTGCTGGGCAAGCGCGACTACGAGGCGCTGGAGCGCCTGCTCGGCGGTCACCAATGGGCCTTCGAGGCCGATCCGGGCACCACCCGGCAGCTGGAAAACGCCTTTGGCGCGTTCCGGAAAGTCCCGCGAAGCGGGGAGGCCGCACTCACCGAATGGGTGGGGAAATATCCCGCTTCCTACGCCGCGCTGGTCGCGCGCGGCAGCTACTACTATGCGCAGGGGCTGGATGCGCGGGGGACCGCGTTCATCAAGGACACGCCGGACGAGAATGTCGAGGCGATGCGCAACTACATGGCCAAGGCGCGGCGCGACCTTGAGCGATCGCTCAAGTTGACGCAAAAGCCCTACCTGAGCCGCCTGCTGCTGATGTCGGTCACACGCTTGGCTGGCGGCCGCCGCGGCGGGGCCAAAGCGCAGTATGCGGAGGCCGTCAAACTCGCGCCGCAGAGCGTGGAGCTGAGGCTCGCCTACTTGAGCAGTCTGGAACCGCGCTGGGGCGGCAGCCTCGCGGAAATGGAAGCGTTCGTGGCGGAATCCCGCGCGCAGCTCAAGGATCCCGAATCAGCCGCGCGCGTGGCGGCACGAATCCCGGCGTACCGCGCGCACGAACGTCAGCAGGACAAGGATTTTACTCAGGCGCTGCAGCTCTACGACGAATCCATCGCGCTCTACGCCGATGCCCGCGCCTTGTGCGAGCGCTCGTATGTCCTGAGCCAGCTCAAGCGCGACGCTGAGGCGTTCGCGGACGTCAAGCTCGCACTTTCCAAAGTGCGTGATACCCGCTACTGCCTGGAGCGCGCGGTCTCCGCCGCGGCCCGCTCCAACGCCGCGGAAGACGTCATCGAGGTGCTGAACCTCGTCATCGAGGTCGATCCCCGGTCCCACCATGCCTACAACCAGCGCGGGTGGAGGCACCAGCAGCAGGGCAGACAGGAACTGGCCTTCCGGGACTATCTCGCTTCGGCCAAGCTGGGCGATGCCTGGGGACAGCTGCAGGCCGGCAAGTTCTACTGGGCGGGCCGGGGCACCCGGGAGGACCGCGAAGAAGGCCTGGCCTGGCTGCGCAAATCGGCTGAGCAGGACAATGCCGATGCGAAGGTGAGTCTGCAGCAGGCGTTGGAGCAGATGGGCAAGAAATAGCGCTCGAAGCGCGGCGACGCTCAACGATAGCGAAGCGCCAGCACCAGGACTGACGCCGTCAAGGCGAGCGTTACCGCATTGGCGATAATGATCGGCCACGCGCCGAGCAGGATGCCGTAGATCAGCCACAGGCCGATCCCGATCGTGAATATGAAGTACATGCCCAGCGAAATCCCGCTCGCCGAGCGCAGGCGCCAGGTATGCAGCACCTGGGGGATGAACGCGATGGTGGTCAGCGTGGCGGCCAGATAGCCGATCGGATCGATGGGGTTCATTGGATTCCTGTCGTATGCCTGTATCCCGCTGGAATAGGATACGCGACGCCGGGCGAAGAACCGCGTTTTCCCGCTCCCCCATGGGAAATATGCAGCCCGGAGCGATATAGTACGTCCCTGGCGACGAATACGGATAAACGCAGCCGCCCGTCGATGGATACGCCGCACCACTTTTGCCGCCTGGAACAGCGCGAGGGACAGGCGACGCTTTTTCTCGCGGGCGACTGGCGCCTGCCACGGCTCGCCGAGATCGATGCTGCGCTCGCCGCTACGGAAATGACGGCGCTGCCCTTGACGCTGGACGGTGCCGAACTCGCCGCACTCGACACCGCCGCCGCGCTGGCCCTGCTGCAGCGCGTTGCAGGGGCCGGCGCAAGCGTCGAAGGACTTGCCGGCTTCAACGCCAGCCACAAGCGCGTGATCGAGGCGGTCCGCGCACGGCTCCTCGATACGGCAACCGAAGGCCCGCGTGCGCGCCGCGTCCCTCCCCTGGCCCTGATCGGCATGCACGTAATCGATTTCCGCGGGCTGATGGAAGGACATCTCGGCTTCTTCGGGCGCTCGGCGTCCGCCCTGGGCGACCTGGCGCGGCGTCCACGGGCGCTGCGGCTGAAGGAGCTCACCGCCCAGTTCGAACAAACCTGCATCAAGGCGATCCCGGTCGTCGTGCTCGTCACCTTCCTGATCGGCGTGGTGCTCGCCTACCTGTTCGGGATGCAGGCAGAAAAGTACGGAGCGAACATTCTGGTCGTCGATGCGGTCGCGATCGGCACCTGCCGCGAGCTGTCGCCGATCATTGTCGCGGTCATCGTTGCCGGCCGCTCGGGGGCTGCGTTCACCGCCCAGCTCGGCACGATGCTGCTGACCGAGGAGATCGACGCCATCCGCACGCTGGGTTTGTCGCCCATGCAGGTGCTGGTGATTCCACGTTTTGTCGCCCTGATTGTCGCCCTGCCGCTGCTCGTGTTCGTCGGGGACATCTCCGGCATGGCGGGCGCAATGACCGTGGCCAACCCGCTGCTCGACATCACGCCCACGACCTTCATCGAGCGGGTGCACGCGGAACTGAACCTCGACCACGTCACCGTCGGGCTGGTCAAGGCGTCGGTATTCGCGGCCTTCATTGCGATCATCGGCTGCCGCATGGGCATGACAGTGAGCCGCGATTCGCGCTCCATCGGCATCAATACGACCTCCACGGTCGTGCAATGCATCGTTGCTGTGATTCTGCTCGATGCTTTTTTTGCCGTCCTGTTTCAGGAGATAGGGATTTGAACACCGCCGTTCCGGCCATCGAAGTGGACTCGATCGTGACCCGTTTCGGCGACCAGACGGTGCACGACGGCGTCTCCTTCACCGTCCCCCGCGGACAGATCGTCGGCATGATCGGCGGGAGCGGCAGCGGCAAATCGGTGCTGGTGCGGGAGATCATCGGCTTGCTGCAACCGACCTCGGGGCGGGTGAGGGTGCTCGGGACCGATGTCTGGAGCGCCACGGAGGACGAGATGGCCGCCCTGCGCCGGCGCTTCGGGATGCTGTTCCAGGATGGCGCGCTGTTTTCCTCGCTCACTGTCGAGCAGAACGTTGCCACGCCGCTGATCGAGCATGCTCCGGTGCCACCGCACCTTCTCGGCCCCCTCGTGCGGCTGCGTATCGCGCTCGCGGGCTTGCCGGCCGAAGCCGCCACCAAGATGCCGAGCGAGCTTTCCGGCGGCATGCGCAAGCGTGCTGCGATAGCAAGGGCGCTTGCGCTCGAGCCCGAGGTGCTGTTCCTCGACGAGCCGACCTCCGGGCTCGACCCGATTACCGCGCGCGGCTTCGACCGGCTCGTGCGCTTTCTGTGCGACGATCTCGGATTGACGGTGCTGCTCGTGACTCACGACCTCGATACCCTGCTCGGCATCGTCGACCGCGCGATCGTGCTCGCGCGCGGGAAAGTAATCGCGGACGGGCCGGTGAGGGACGTGTGCCGGGTCGACGATCCGTGGTTGCAGTCTTACTTCCACGTGCGCAGAATGCTCGGAGGTTGAACGACGATGGAAGCGGAAGCCCACTATAAGACCGTCGGCGCGACGCTGGTCTGCCTCGTGCTTGCAGTCGTCCTCGCCATGGTATGGCTTGCGCGCACCGGCGCGCGGACCGACTTCCGCTACTACACGATCTACTTCGAGCGGCAGTCACTGGAGGGCCTGCAAGTCGGAGGCGACGTCAATATCCGCGGCGTCAAGGTGGGGCGCGTCGAGCAGTATTCGATCTCACGCGACAACATCAACCTGGTCCGCGTGACGATCCGCATCGACAAGAATTCGCCGGTCAGCACCAATACGGTCGCAGTCGTCGACCGGAATATTCTGACCGGCCTCGCGCGCATCAACCTGGTGACGCCTGGCCGTCCGGGGCCCGAATTGACGGAAGTCCGCTCCGGCGAGGACAACCCGGTCATCGCCGAGGGGCATTCGGACATTGAGCAGCTGACAGGCGCCATGAACCGGCTGGCGATCACCGGCGCAGCCGCCCTTGGAAACGTGGAGGAGCTGCTGGACAAGGACAACCGCGACGCGTTCAGGGCGACGTTGGCGAATCTGCGCGAGCTTTCCGGCGGTCTCGCCAAGCGCGTGGGCCGCTTTGACGAGGTGGCGAGCGCCCTGGAGAAGACCGCGGCCGATTTTGGAAAGGCGAGCCGCGAGATCGCGGCTGGCGTGGACAACCTCAGCAAGAGTGCGCAGCCCGTGGCGAATCAGGCGGACGTCGCGCTGCGCGACCTTTCCAAGGCGGCCCAGGCGCTGGAGCGGGCGACCACCACGCTCTCGAAGTCCCTCGATGCCGCCACCCACACCGGCGTGCTCGAGTTGCGTGCAACCGCTCAGGAGCTGCGCGCGAGCGCAGAGATCCTGGCCCGCGCCGCCGACCGGCTGCAGGATCCCCGCGCGGTGATTTTCGGGCCGAATCCGGCGCAGCTTGGCCCCGGGGAGCAAATGCGGTGAGAACGTCCATCGCGGCGCTGGCGCTGGGATTGCTGACCCCGATCCGGGCGATGCCTGGACGAGCCGGCGTGCGGAATACGGTGCGCGTGCTGCTGCTGTGTGCGCTCGGAACGGGGCTGGCGGGTTGCCTGCCCAATCCCGCCGCCGTTCCTCCTCAGCAATACTTCGTGCTCAGCGACCTCGCCAAGCCGGCGGCGGCGAAACCTCCCGCCAAAGGGGTGAGCCGTACACTGCTCATCAACCCGACGGTGACGAGCGCGTTCTATGACACGCAGAGCATGGCCTACAGCCGGGCCGCCGGGCAGCGTGGCTACTACCAGTTTGCCGGCTGGACGGAGCGTCCCGGGCGCAGATTCTCCGAGTTGCTGATGCACCGCCTGGAGGCGCGTGGCGCCTTCAGCTCGGTTGCCTTCACGACCGCGGGCATCAGGGGCGACGTCGTGCTCAACACCCGGCTCGAGGAGCTCTACCAGGAAACCAACGCGAGCACGGGTCCCGGCCGCGTCGTGGTGGAGGTGACGGCGGAAATAGTCGATTACGCGGAGCGCACCATGCTGGCGCGGCGCAGGTTTTCGCAGTCCGCCGCCACCGGCGGCGACAATGCCTCCGCCGCGGTCAACGCGTTCAACCAGGCAGTCACCGCCTTGCTCGACGAGATCTCGACCTGGGTCGAAGCCACGGCCGCAGCCCGCGCGCGCTAGAGCTCTCCGTATTTCGATGCGATCACCTGGTTCATCCACGCCGCGGCCCTCGCGGCACCGCCGAACGTGAACAGGTGCGCCCCCACCACATTGCACGCTGCATGCGCGAGGCAGTAGCGAGCGATGGCAGCCAGCTGTTCACGCGGGTCGGTGTGCATGACGAGATTGACCGCGCCCATCCCCTGGGCCCGCAGCGCGCGCAGTGACGCGCTGACCCCGCAGCGCTGCGCGAAGCGCAGGAGCGCCCGGGCGTCGGTCGGACCGGCCAGCCCGACGTAGACCGGAGCGTCGGGGATACGCCGCGCCAGCCAGGCGCAGTATTCGATGATGCGCGCCGGCGCGAATGAGAACTGAGTCACCAGATAGGCCCCGAGCCCTTGCGTGGAGGCCAGCTCGAGCTTCTCCATCAGGGCGCGCTCGAGGACCTCGCGGGAAATGACGGGGTGCCCTTCCGGGTAGCCGGGCAGCGCCACCTCGCGCAGGCCGCTCCCGGCGAGCACGCCGTCGCGCAGCAGCGACGCACCATCGGGGTAGGGGCCGCACGGCTGCGGATCATCGCCGCCGAGCAGCAGCACCTTCGACACGCCGGCCTTGCGGACGGCTTCCTCCAGGAACATGCGCGCCGTCGCGCGGGACGGTATGCGTCGCGCCGCGATGTGGGGCACCGGCTCCAGCCCGGCTGCGCGCACGGCTATCAGCGCCGACAGCGAGTCATCGAGCGAGTGGCGGGGGAGGTGATTCACGTAGATCCGCGTGCCCGCGGGCAGCAGGGCTGCGATCGCGCGCGCGTCATCCGCCCGGTCGGCAGTCATCTCGAGGGAGCCGGCGGCGATCAGGTCGGCTATGCCGCTGGAGATTTCGGAGCGGGGCAGGACCGGCGCACCGGGCGCGGGGACGGGCATGTCAGCCTCTCTTTCGCGACACGACGTAGGACTCGTCGAGGAACCAGAGTCCGCTGCAGGCCCGGAGGACCTCGCGGGTCGCGTCGAGATACCGTCGGTCGGCCACCACCTGCGCCAGGCGCTCGTCGTCGATTTGCGCCACGTAAACCGCGGCATTCCAGGCTGCGAACAAGGTCGAAGTGCCGATGCTTTCCGAGATCTCGCTCGGCAGGGTATACATGTCGTAGCGGAACACCGCTCGCGCGTCGGAGTTGGAGTTGAAGTTGAAATGACGCGCGTCCCGTCCCAGCTCATCGCGTACCGCGCGCAGCACGTCATGCCGCCCGGCGCGAAAGGGATCCTCCTGCGGCCAGATCTTGTGCACGATTTCCATGCCCGGGTCACGTCCGAAGGAATGGATGCCGAGCAGCCTGCCGCCACGACCGAGAGCGCGCACCAGCGGCCCGATGACCTTCGACGCCTTGAATGCGACCGGGACCCGCGCGCGATAGGGCTGGGAAGCGATCACGAGGTCGTAGTCGGCGCGCGTCTTGCCCTGGCGGGGCACGACCTCGTCGAGCAGGAAGCGGAAGTCCTCGCGGTAGATCACCAGCGCCACCGGGCGCTCGTACACGGGATTGCCGGTCTTGGGGCTGTGGCGGGCCTGCCAGTTGCGCGTGAGGAATGGCTCGAGCGCGGCGATCTGCTCGCTGAATTCATGGGCCGTCGTGCCGGTGAGTGCTACTTCGTGCCAGACCAGCGAGGTCGCCGCCGCCAGCGCCTTCGGGGTGAGCCATGGCGCTTCCGTGTAATACATGTTGGTCACCACGAGCACCGTCGCGGGATGCTCGAACAAGCGGTCGGCCATCTTCTCCAGGGACAGGCGCACGTCCTCGAGGCTGATCTCCTTGGCCACGAAATAGAACGGCATGGTGGGAAAGCGACGGTGCATTTCGCGCATGACGCGCGTCAGCACTGTGCCGTCACCCATGCCGGCGTCGAACACCCGCACCGCGGGCGGGCGCGGATGAATGTGCGCGAGCTCCATGCCGACACGGCGCGCGATCATCTCCTTCTCGCCGCAGGTATTGACGAACAGGAGATATTTCTGCCGGTTGTCGAAAAAGCGAAAGGTGCGGGAAGGAGCACCGTCCGCGGCCGCCCCCTCGACGCGCGCCGTGGGGCCGCTGGAAGCGCGAATCAGGCGCAGCAGCTCGGGCGGTGACTGCGGCGCCGCGGCGCCGTGACGGGTCATGTACGCGCTCACGCGCTCGAGCGTTTCCGGGGTGATGCGCGCGCCGTCGCGCAAGCGGGCCACGAATTTGCCATCGTTGACGGCGCGACGGCCGAAAGTGGACTCGGCGATGCCGTTCTGACGGCAGAACGCCGAAATGCTGTCGAGCAGGCCTCCGTCCAGCACGGTTTCCATCGCCTTCCTTGCCGGCTCTCACAGTAGCGAGGGGATCAGTGGGAAATCAACCACAAATGGCGCTGGGTACAGGATGGGATACGTCCCAATACGTATTATCAATGGGTTAGAGTGCTATGATGGGCCGATCTCTGGCGGCCAGGGCCTCGACCCAGTCGCCAACGGGCCGATCGCACCGAGGCTGCGCCACAAGTCACACCCAAAGCCTCGCATGGGCGGTAGAGTTACGGCGGCGCGGCGCTTCAGGGGACGCCGGGGCGACGTTCTCAAGCCCCGCTTGCGCATGGCTGCCTCAATCGGGTTCCACCTAAGGAGGAATGCGCTATGACGTTCTTGGTAATCCTGCTGCTGATCATTGGCGTTATCGTGGTGATGGCCACCGCCCTGGTCGGGCTCTCGTTTGGAGCGGGGATACAGTTCCACAAGCGCGAATGCCCGCGCGCGAGCGCGACGGGGGCGGACCCCTGCGCCCAGTGCAACGCCGATCGCGACTGGTACCTGGCCCTCCCCCTCTGGAAGCAGAACCTGACCGCCGCATGGTGGTGGGCCAACCGGGTCACCTGCGCCAATAAGGGCTGCAGGTAGTGCTGACCCATCGGGTCGCCATCTCACCCTCGGTCCGGCTTGCGCTGGCGCTGTGCGTGGTCCACGGCATTGCGGCTGCGCTGCTGTGGCTGGTTCCCGTCCCCGCGCTGGGCCGGGCGGCTGTCACGCTCGGCATCGCCATCAGTCTGGTCTACCTGCTGGCGCGCGATGCTACGTTGCACGCCGCGCGTGCGATCGTCGCGCTCGAACTCGACGACAGCGGGACCGCGTTCTTTCAGACGCGCGACGGGCGCCGGGTGGAGTGCGAGCTGCTGGGGTCAAGCTATGTTTCTTCCAGCCTCACCATCGTCAGGCTGCGGCCGCGGGCTGGCGCAGGGACGCGGCGGGTGGTCCTGGTCGAGGACAACGTGGAACCACGCGATTTTCGCCGGTTACGCACCTGGCTGCGCTGGAAGCGGGGCGAGCTCAGGGATATGGGTGCCGCGCTTGACCGGTAGGTCCTGCCTTCCGCATTCCGTTCCCCAAGAAAAATCTAACAAAATGATAGATTTGCACCGCAGGTCTGCAGTCGCTAGGCTAATGTCCGTGCTGATCGTCAATCCGCCATGGCATCCAGAAAAGAAGAACTGAACGCGCTGCGCGACGGACAGCCGGTGCCGGCGCACCGTGTCGTGCAGTTGCGAGCCATGGGCATGCATTCGATCCGGTTCGAATTCGTGGTTCGCCTGCTGCGATCCGGTCTCAAGGTCGATACGCTCTCGATCTATTGGGATCACGGCACCGAGTTCATGCTCAGGCGCGAGCTCGAGGACGCCGCGCGCCGCCTGGTGCTGGGACGCCGCAAACGCGTCGCGGGAACCTTTCCCGACTTGTGGCTGCTGTGCTATCCGGACGACCCCGAGGTCAAGCAATCGGTCGAGCAGGAGCTCGACCGCATGGTCGAGACGGTACGCGAGCTTGGCGCCGACCTGGAAATGCGCGAATCCTGACGCCCGTTGAAGGTCCAATATCCGGGGCTGAAATCCATCCAGCTCACGGACGTGTGAGCCGCGAATCGTGTTGCGTGACTCCAAACGCCTTCTGACGATCCTCGGTGTTCTTGGCGTCGGGGCGGTTCATCTTCCGCCCGGCGCGATTGCCCAGCCGTTCCCCTCGAAGCCGCTCAAGATCGTGGTGCCGTACCCGATCAGCGGGCCCTCCGACATCCGTGGGACGATGCGCATGTCGCGCACCTACCGCATGATCGCCCACAATGCCCCGCCGGCGATATCGGACACGCTGGCGCGGGTTGCCGCCCAGGCCATCCAGCCCGACAGCCGATTTCCGGTCCTCCTCGAACGCCAGCCGGGCGCTGTCACCACGCGCGGTGCCACCTCGGTGGCGCGCGCGGAGGCCGACGGTCACACGCTGCTGCTGGCAAGCAACGGCACGATCGTCATCAATCCCCACTATTTCCAGGGCGTCGAGTACGATCCCGCGCGCGACTTCATCCTGGTGACGCCGCTCGCCACGATGCCGTTCGTGCTGATGGTGAGCACGAGCCTGTCCGTCGATACACCGCGCGAGTTCGTCGAATGGCTGCGCCCGCGGCCAGGCGAGATCAACTACGGGTCCTCCGGCGACGGCAGCACCGGTCATCTGGCAGGGGAGCTGTTCCGGCGCAAAGCCGGGGTGCACATCGTGCACGCCTCGTTCAACGGCGGGGTCGCCGCCCTGAGCGGCATCGCGCAACGGCAGGTCTCGCTGATGTTTGCGGCGCTGCCGCTCGCGCTCGCCTATCTTCCCAACGACCACTTCAAGCCGCTGGCCGTCACCAGCGTGCGGCGGAGCGATCGGCTGGAGGGGGTACCCACGCTGGACGAGTCCGGTCTCCCCGGATTCGAGATCGAGGGATGGTACGGCCTGTTCGCGCCGGCCGGCACGCCTGCTCCTGCCACTGCGTGGGTGAGAAGCCAGGTGAGCGGCCTGATCGCGAGCCGCGCCATCCAGGCGCATTTGCGCGGCCTCGGACTCGAGCCCGCCACCATGACTTACGAGCAGTTTGCGACCCGCATCCATACCGAAACGGACAAGTGGGCGCCGGTGCTGCGCGCGAGCCGCCTGCCATCAAGGGGTGGAGCGTAACTCGCGGACGTCACAAGTCGCGATCCGCGAGTCACCGCTCTTCAGGCGGTTTTACCTTGCTGAAGAGCCCAAGCAGCGCCAGGTCATAGGCGATTTTGAGCGCGCCGCAGATGACCAGCGGCCAGCCGAAACTGCTCAAGGTCAGGAGATAGCCGGCGATAGCCGGGCTGGTGGCTGCGGCGAGGCTGCGCGGCACGGCGGTGACGCCCGCGGCAGCGGGCCGCTCGGACGGGGAGACCACCGCCATCACGTAGGAGCTGCGTGCCGGGACGTCCATGGACGAAAGCGCCGCGCGCAGAAGCAGGAACAGCACGGCGAGCGCCAGCGTCGGCATGAAGGGGACGAGCACACAGAAGATGTTCGCAGGCAGGTGCGTGAACACCATCGTGTTGATCAGGCCGATGCGCCGGGCTATCGCCGGTGCCGCGAGGAAGGATGCCGCTGCCAGCACGCCGGTCCAGAAAAAGATCGTGCCTGCCATTTCCACCGAGAGATCGAAACGGAGGAACAGCCACAGCGCGAGCAGGGACTGCACCGCGAAGCCGCCGCCGAAGGCGTCGAGGCTGAATAGCGCCGCCAGACGATAGACGACGCCGCGTGAAGCCCCCAGTGGAGCGGGGCGCGACTCGTCACCGTGGGAACCGGCGGAGGCCAGCCGCCGGTAAAGAGCGAGCACGATAAGGGCGGACAATCCGTAGGCCACGAACATGACTTGCACGGCGGCCTTCAGTTCGAGGACTTCCCACTGAGCGACTATTCCGGGCACGGCTGCGGCGAGCGCGCCGAGCGCGCCGACCAGGTGAGCCACCAGGCTGTAGCGCGAGAAAAGAACGGTGCGGTGCTCGGCGGGCGCCGCATGCGAGAGGATGGTCTGCTCGATCGGCAGGAACACGCTGACATCGCTGGTCGACGGGTTGAGGGTACCGATAGCGGCGATGAGAAGCAGCGGCCAGAAATCCGTGAAGGTGGCGAAGCCCAGGCCGCTGACGAGCATGAGCACGCACGCCGCGGTGAGCAGCGCGTGGAGCCGGAAGCGGTAGGCGAACAGGCCCGCGAGCAGAGTAAGCAGCCCGGACCCCAAGAGCGTCGCGGTGGCGATGACGCCTATCTCCAGCGCTCCATAGCCGAGCAGGGTGAGGTAGTAGGGGAGCAGCAGCGCCACGTAGCCATCGGTGAAGGCGCGGATACCGCGCGCGGCAAGAATCAGCCCCGCGTCGGGCGACGTGCCCGGCGGCAACCACCATGATGTGAACCGTGGCATGCGGCAATCGGCCTAGCAGGGCGTCGCGCGGTGCTCTGTTACGCCGGCATCACGAAGTTGGTAGGATGCGCTCATCGTAGCGATGAATGCAGAATGCAGGGCGCAGAATGAGTTGCCTGCGAAGCAGGGCCCTGACCATTCATCGTTCATCATTCATCGTTCATCATTACCCTAGGGGGTCCATATGATAGACGTATACACCTGGCCGACACCGAACGGTCACAAGGTTCACATCGCGCTCGAGGAAACCGGACTCCAGTACCGGATCCACAGCGTCAACATCCGGGAAGGCGAGCAGTTTCAGCCCGAATTCCTCAAGATCAGCCCCAACAATCGCATCCCGGCCATCGTGGACCACGACGGCCCCAACGGGAAGCCGCTTTCTCTGTTCGAATCGGGCGCGATCCTGCTCTACATCGGCTCCAAGACCGGCAAGCTGCTGCCCGCGGACATGCACGCGCGCTGGACCTGCGTGCAGTGGCTGATGTGGCAGATGGGCGGCCTCGGCCCCATGATGGGGCAGGCCAACCATTTCCGCCGTTACTCGAAAGAAAAGCTGCAGTACGCAATCGACCGCTACACCAGCGAGTCCAACCGCCTGACGAGCGTGCTGGACAAGCAGCTCGGACGGACGCGCTACCTCACCGGGACCGAGTACTCGATCGCCGACATCGCCAGCTTTCCCTGGCTGCGCGGCGCCGATGCCCGCGGCGTCAATATCGCGGAATACCCCAACGTCAAGCGCTGGTTCGACGAGATCAACGCCCGTCCCGCCGTGCAGCGCGCCCTGAAAGTGCTGGCCGACGTGCAGGCCGCCAACCAGGCGCCGCATAGCGACAAGTCATGGGAGATCATGTTCGGTAAGGTGCAGTTCCAGCGGCGCTGACGTCGCGATGGACCCGGCGCGCAAGAACGTCGCGGTGCTGGCGGCGTGCCAGGCTCTGTTGTTCACCAACAACTCGATCCTGGTCGCCGTCAACGGGCTCGCGGGCTACGCGCTCGCACCGGACAAGGCGCTCGCCACGCTCCCGGTGACGATGTACTTCGTCGGATCGACCCTCGCCGCCATGCCCCTGTCGCTGCTGATGAAGCGCATCGGCAGGCGCGCGGGATTCACCGTCGGGGCGGTCTTCGCGATCCTCGGGTCGGCCCTGTCCGCGTGGGGCGTGTACGCGTCCGCCTTCTGGCTGCTGTGCATCGGTGTGCTGGTGCTGGGCGGCTACTTTGCGGCCGCGCAGTACTATCGCTTCGCGGCAGCCGACTCGGTGCCCGCCGATTTCAAGAGCCAGGCGATCTCGCTGGTGCTGGCCGGGGGCATCGTCGGCGGCTTTCTGGGCCCGGAAACGAGCAAGCTCACCAATGACGCCGTCGCCGGCCATGCCTACGTCGGCGCGTACCTCTCGCTGATTGCGGTGGCGGTCCTTACCATACTGTTGCTGCGCTGGCTCGACATCCCGGCGCTGCCGGAATCCGCGCTCAAGGATGCCGGCAGACCCATGTCCGAGATCGCGCGGCAGTCGGCGTTCATCGTGGCGCTGCTGTCCGGCATGGTCAGTTACGGGGTGATGAACTTGCTGATGACGGCGACACCGCTTGCCATGATGGACGCTCATCATCCGTTCAGCGACGCGGCATTCGTGATCCAGTGGCACATGGTGGCCATGTTTGCGCCCTCGCTGGTCACTGGCATGGTGATTCAACGCACCGGGCTGCTGCCCGTCATGCTGACCGGGATCGCGCTCAACATCGTCTGCGTGGTCATCGCGCTCGCCGGAATGGACGTAGCGCACTTCTGGTTTGCGCTCGTGCTGCTCGGGGTGGGCTGGAACTTCCTGTTCGTAGGCGCGACGACGCTGCTCACCGAATCGCATACCCCGGCCGAGCGCGCCAAGGTGCAGGGCGTCAACGATGCCCTGATCTTCCTCACCCTGGTGGTGAGCTCCCTGTCGTCGGGGGCGCTTTTTACCTACCAGGGCTGGCAGACGATGAATACCTGGGCCGTCCCCTTCCTGCTGCTGGCGGGGGCCGGAATCGCGTGGCTCGCGTGGTTGCGCCGTCAGCCGCGCGCCGCGTAGCCCGTCCCGGGGGGAACGAATTTGGTGTAAACTTATTCCAAAATCAGGCAAGGCTACCACGGGGTACGGTCGCTTTGCCTTTGTTTTTACAAGACAAAGTTCATCGTGTGAGGAAGAGGAGCGTATGAATCACCCCAGCGCGGCTTACCTGGCCAAGACTGCAGCGACGCCCGCCTACGTCAAGCACGCCAAGCTCGCCGCCTGGGTTTCCGAGATCGCCAGCCTGACCAAGCCCGACCGCATTTACTGGTGCGACGGGTCGCAGGAAGAGTACGACCGCCTGTGCGCCGAGATGGTGGCGAGCGGCATGCTGATCAAGCTCAACCAGCAGAAGCGGCCCGGCTGCTTCCTGGCCCGCTCCGACCCCGACGACGTCGCGCGCATGGAAGAGCGCACTTTCGTGTGCAGCCGCAACCAGGAAGACGCGGGTCCCAACAACAACTGGGTGGCGCCGGACGAGATGCGCGCCACCTTGAAGCCCCTGTTCGACGGCTGCATGCGCGGGCGCACGATGTACGTGATCCCTTACAGCATGGGGCCGCTCGGCTCGCACATCGCGCACATCGGGGTCGAGCTCACCGATTCACCCTACGTCGTCGTCAACATGAAGCTGATGACACGTATCGGGCGCAAGGTGCTCGACGTGCTGGGGACGAACGCCTATTTCGTGCCTTGCGTGCATACCGTGGGCGCGCCGCTCGCGCCGGGGCAGAAGGACGCAGTGTGGCCCAGCAACAAGCAGCACAAGTACATCGTCCATTACCCCGAAACCAAGGAAATCTGGTCGTTCGGCAGCGGCTACGGCGGCAACGCGCTGCTCGGTAAGAAGTGCCTCGCGCTGCGCATCGCGTCGATCATGGCGAAGGAGCAGGGCTGGCTGGCCGAGCACATGCTGATCCTGGGGTTGGAAACGCCCGAGAAGAAGAAGTACTACATCGCGGCGGCCTTCCCCAGCGCGTGCGGCAAGACCAACCTCGCCATGCTGGTTCCGCCCAAGGTATTCAAGGACAAGGGTTGGAAAGTCACCACCGTCGGCGAAGACATCGCCTGGATCAAGCCCGGGAAGGACGGCAGGCTCTACGCGATCAATCCCGAGGCCGGCGCGTTCGGCGTGGCGCCGGGGACCTCCGAGTTCACCAACCCCAATTGCCTGAAAGCAGTGGGGCACGACACGATCTTTACCAACGTCGCGCTGCTGCCCGACGGCGACGTGTGGTGGGAAGGCCTGACCAAGGAACCGCCCCCGCAGCTCACCGACTGGCAGGGCAAGGCGTGGACGCCGGGCAGCGGGCGCAAGGCGGCGCATCCCAACGCGCGCTTTACCATGAGCTGCGCCCAGATCCCTTCGGCGGATCCCGACTGGCAGAACCCCGACGGGGTGCCGATCAGCGTGTTCCTTTTCGGCGGGCGGCGCGCGACCGCCGTGCCGCTGGTGACCGAATCGTTCGACTGGACGCATGGGGTCTACATGGCCTCGACCATGGCGTCTGAAACCACCGCGGCGATCGTCGGCCAGGTGGGCGTGGTGCGACGCGACCCCTTCGCGATGCTGCCGTTTTGCGGCTATCACTACGGCGACTATTTCAAGCACTGGCTGAATATCGGGCGCGGCCTGAAGCACGCGCCACGCATCTTCGGCGTCAACTGGTTCCGCCAGGACGCGAAGGGCGAATTCATCTGGCCCGGCTTCGGCGAGAACATGCGCGTGCTGAAGTGGGTCATCGACCGCATCGAGGGCAAGGTGGACGCAGTGAAAACGCCGCTGGGGCTGCAGCCGCGCTACGAGGACATCGAGTGGAACGGGCTCGACGGCTTCACCCGTGCCCGTTTCCAGGAGCTAACGCAGGTGGATCCGGTCGTGTGGCGCAAGGAAGTGAAGGATCACGCCGACCTCTACGACAAGCTCAAGTCGCGCATGCCGAAAGAGCTCTACGAACAGAGGGAGCAGCTCGAGCGCGCGCTGTGACCTGCAGTGAGGGACAGGAACAAACGGCGAGCCATGCGGCTCGCCGCTTTTTTTTCAGCCGACCCGCGCCGGTTTACCGCTATCCATCGAGCGGATGATGGCTTCGAAGGCGGCGATCGTATTCACCATTTCCGCCGGGGTGATAGGGTAAGGGCTGCGTCCCGCGGCGGCGTCGGCGAAGGCATCGATCTCGACGCGTATCGAATCGACCTTCGCGAATTCGCGCCGCTCCACCTTGCCACCGCGCGTCCTCACCACCAGCTCGGTTTCACCCAGTCCCTCGACCGAGCCCTCGTCGCCGAAAACGTGCACGCGCCAGTAGATCGGCGAGGCGCGCACCAGGCCGAAGTAGCCGCTCAGGCCATTGGCGAAGCGGAACATGACGGACGCGGCGTCGCGCGGGTCGGCGCCGGAGCGGTGAGTCACGACTTGCGCGCTTACCTCGGATACTGGCCCGCCGAGCGCGATGAACCAGTCGAGGAGATGAATGCCGGTCCCGGTCATGCCGCCGCCGGGTGACTCGCTTGGCGAGTCGCGCCAGGCGGAGAAATGCAGCCCCGAATTCTCGTTGCTGTAATGGCCCTCGATGTGCATGATGCGGCCGAGCGCGCCGCTCGCCACGACGCGCTGCAGTTCCACCATGGAGGGCCAGAAGCGCTTGTTCTGTCCCACTCCGATCGCAACCCCGGCCTTGCGGCACGCTGCCACTGCGCGCTCGGCATCCGCGCGCTTGAGCGCTAGCGGCTTCTCGCAGAACACCGGCTTGCCGGCGGCGGCAACGCGCACGATCTGGTCGGCATGCAATGAATGCGGGGTTGCCAGCACGACGGCCTCCACGCGCTTGTCGGCGAGCGCCTTCTCCAGGTCGTCGCTGAGCGTGAAGCCATTAGCCTCCGCGATGGGCAGGGCCGCGTCGATCTCCTTGCTGACGCCGTGCACGAAGCGAAGCTTCTCGCTCCTGCCCTGGATGCACTGGACGATGTTCTTGCCCCACCAGCCCAGCCCGATGATCGCGGCGTTGATCACTTGAGCCCCGCGCGATTCTTTTCTTTGACGGCTTTGTTGACCACGTTCACCGGCCATTCGCCCGCCAGCAGGCGGCGCACCTCGTTGGGCGCGCCCGCCTGCAAGCCCACCATCGCGGTCTCGCTGTACCAGGCAACATGGGGGTTGAGAATCACGTTCTCACGGCCGCGCAACGGATGGGGATCCGGCAGCGGCTCGGGATCCACGGTGTCGAGGGCGCAGCCGGCGATCCTCTTCGCGTCGAGCGCCCGCACCAGGGCGTCTGTATCCACCACCGGCCCGCGCGAGCAGTTGATGAGGATGGCGGTCGGCTTCATGCGCGAGAAGGCGTCGTCGTTGATCATCTTGCGCGTTTCCGGCGTGAGGGGAGGGTGCACGGATACGAAATCCGCCTCCTTGAGCAGCGTGTTCAGCTCCGTCTTCCTGCCGGGTTCGCTGAACTGTCCTTCCCTCACGAAGGGATCGGCATAGAGCACCTTCATGCCGAAGGCGGCGGCGCGTAGCGCCACCTGGCGCGCGATATTGCCGAAGCCGACCAGTCCGAGCGTCTGACCCACCAGGCGATAGAGCGGCTTTCCGGGCGGTACCGCCCAAGTGCGTGCGCGCACCATGCGGTCGTAGAACGGCACCTTGCGGGCGGCGGCGAGGAGCAGCGCCATGGTGTGCTCCGCAACCTCCTCGATGCAATAGGTGGGGTTGTTGGTCACGATGATGCCCGCCTGGGTGGCCGCGTTGAGATCGATGGTATCCACGCCTATGCCGTAGCGCGCGATGATCTTGCACTTGGGCATCTTCGCCATGACGTCGCCGGTGATGGGGCCGGCGTAGGTGTTGAGCAGCGCGTCGCAATCCGCCGCCTGCGCGAGGAAGTCCTCGGGCTTCTTGGTTTGCAGCGGCACCAGGTCCGCCACGCCAGCGAGGATTTTCTTCTCCACGTCCAGCGACTCCCAGACGTAGTCGGTGAGCACCACTTTCGCTTTTCCAGCCATTACGGATCCTTCACGAATTGTATATCTCGGGATTCCAGCAGTTGGGCGGTCGCCGTCCTTCGAGCACCGCGAAGATATTATCCACCACGATGTTGGCCATGGCCTCGCGCAACTCCTTCGCGGCGCTGCCGAGGTGCGGCGTAAGCACGACATTCTTCATGGCGATCAGCTCGGGCTCGACTTCAGGCTCGTTCTCGTAGACATCGAGGCCGGCGCCCGCGATGCGGCCCGCCTTCAACGCGCGCACCAGGGCTTTCTCGTCCACGATCGGACCGCGCGCGGTGTTGACGAGGAATGCCGTGGGCTTCATCAGCTGCAATTCGCGCTCGCCGACCAGGTGGCGCGTCTCGGCGGTGAGAGGAGCGTGCACCGAGACGAAATCCGATTCAGCGAGGAGCTGGTCATAAGGCACATAGGTGAGCCCGGCTTCCCGCTCCTCCGCCTCGGCCTTGCGGCGCGGCGTCCAGTAGAGGGTGCGCATCGAGAAGCCCTGCGCCCGCTTCGCCACCGCTTTCCCGATGCGTCCCCCACCGCCGATGAGGCCGATGGTCCGCCCGTGCACCGCGGCGCCCAGCAGATGCGCCGATTGCGCGCCGGGAAACACGCCGGAACGCAGCAGCTGGTCGCCCTCGACCACGCGCCGGGCTACGGCCAGGAGCAGTGCAAAATGCATGTCAGCGGTAGCCTCCGTCACCATCGGGGGGATCACCGTGACCGGCAGGCGCCGCGCGGTGGCCGCGGCCACGTCTATGTCGGAGGGCGTGATCTTCATCGAAGCGATGGCGCGCAGACGCTGGCCGGCCGCGATGACGTCGCGGTCCACCTTGTCGTGAAGCAGGCAGAACAGGAGATCGAGCTGCGGCATCCGCTCCAGCAGCTCGCTCTTGGTGACCTTGTGCAGCGTGTCGGGGTTCAGCTCGACATCGGCCACCGTGCGCAGCCGCTCGAGGGCGCTGGCCGCGACCGGCTGCGTCACGTACACGCGGGGGCGCATCAGGTCCCTTTACGACCGCCGCAGATGCGGCAGGCGTATTCCTCCAGCGCGTCGCGAGCCACCCCAACGGCGCGATGCTGCCTGCGGTTGTATTCCTCCGGCTCGAGCTCCGTGCGGAAGGAATCGTTGAGGCGGTTGATCATGTTGAACATCGCGCACGCGAGCGACACCTCGACGATCTCGGCGTCGCTGAACTGGCTCCGCAGTTCGTCCCACACCGCGTCGTCGCGCCTGGCCGTGTTGAGGGTCATCGCCTCCGACCACGCCAGCACGGCTTTTTCGCGCCGATCGAAGAGGCTGCTTGCACGGTAGTCGCCCTGGAGCGCGTCAAACTCTTCGTCCTTCAGCCCCAGTGCTTGACCAAGCACGCGATTGTGCTCCGTTCAGTATTTGCAGCCGTTGATCGTGGACGTCTTCAACACCGCCAGGTTACGTAGCCGCACATCGGATACCGCACCGGCGCCGGGCTGCCGCACCGCGGCAATGAAGGGTAGCAGCCACCGCGCTACGTACGGGCTGTGCGCGAGGATGCGCTGCAGGTTGGCGGTCCGGCCCAGCATCCGGTTCGATGCCTCGAACAGTTCCCTGGCCACGCCAGTCGCCTCGGCGTCGGTAATGCCTCGAATTCTCTGGGCCACGTCCTAGACCCTCGCGGCGCCCCCGGCGCGCATCCAGCGCACGATGCC
Organism: Burkholderiales bacterium; assembly: GCA_035259925.1. Lineage (GTDB taxonomy): Bacteria > Pseudomonadota > Gammaproteobacteria > Burkholderiales > SG8-41 > SG8-41. The sequence continues at coordinate 3,174 of DATFVY010000054.1, read as the reverse complement.
CGCCACGCCGTCCACGGCGACCTGCGCGCCTTCGGGTATCTGGTGGGTCGCTCCCGGCACGCCCAGCACCATCGGCACGCAGCGCTCTCGCGCCAGGGAGGCGAGGTGGGAAGTGCTTCCGCCCAGCTCCGTCACGACGCCGGCAACGATGGCGAGCACGCGGCCCAGCGCCGGCCCGGCGGCCCGCGTCACGAGGATGTCACCCGGCGCGATCCGCGAGACTTCGCATTCGCAATTCACCACGCGGGCGCGGCCGGTGCCCCAACCCACGCCTGCCGGCTGGCCGCGCAGACGCGGCTGCCGCAGCCAGGTCGGGTCAGCGGGTTGGGATGAAGGCTTGTCGTCCAGGTGAAGCGGTCGGGCCTGCAGGAGCTTGAAGCCGGCGTCGTCGAGTGCCCATTCGATCTCGACCGGCATGTCCATGACTTTCTCGGCCGCCAGCAGCAGTCGTCCCAGCTCCTCGACCTGCGCTGGGGCGAGACAGGATTTCCCGGTTGCACGGGGACGCGAGAGATGCGGCTGGTGCACGCACGTCACCTGGTGATAGGTGATCCCCGCCTGGCTCTCGCGCAGCTTCCCCGCGGGATCGAGGCGATAGCGGTCGGGAGCGACCTCGCCTTGCGCGATGGCGGAGCCGAGACCCGGCGTCGCGTTGATCAGCATTTCCCCTTCAGCCGTCCGGCTCAGGCCACCACCCGCCGCGCGCGCGGCTACCAACGGCTGGATCAGGAGCGCCATCGCCGTTTGCGCCGGATCGACGTCGTGCGTGGCCATGTAGCGCAGGGCGCGCGGCGCCCAAAGCGCGGCCCAGCAGGCGCGTACCGCGGTGAGGAAGTCGGCTTCGTCCGTTATGCCGAGAAAGCTCTCGAATTGACCGGCGAAGCTCGATCCATGGCGGTCCTCGACCAATGCTGTCGACCGCACGACGCCCGGAATCGCGGCGTGCCGCGTCATTTCCCGCCATGCCGCGATCAACGGCCCCTGCACATCCGGCAGGACTGGCTGTTCCATCAACTGCATGCGCAGTCGCAAGGCGCTCCGTCGCGCCCGGGCGTCATCGGCCGAAAAGACCTCGCGCGCCATCTCTTCCAGCCCGAGGTGCGCCAGCTGGGCGCGATAGGCGTCGGCCGTGAGGCAGAAGCCCCCGGGAGTGGGAAGTCCCGCACGGCCAAGCGCCGCCAGATTGGCGGCTTTAGGACCGACGCGGACCGCGTCCGTCGCTTCCGGCGCCGCAAGAGAGATGAGCGGGTTCTGCATCTCGGCGCGCTTTATTTCAAGGGCGCCAGGTCGGCGAAATACTCGGGAAAGTCCCTCTCCGCGACCTGCGTGTAGGACGCCAGCACGACGTCCGTGATGCGCAGCGGCTGGGTCCCCGGCTTGAGCGTCAGATTGAGCAGATCCCCCTGGGCATTCTCGAAAGCTTTCAGGCTCGCGCTCGAGACGCGCGGGTCGTACTTGATATGCTGGACGGCCTTCTGCGCGACGCCACGGTCCACGTTCGGGACCCATTTTGCAAAGATTTCGACCGCTTCCTGGCGATTCCTGCGGGTGTAGTGGGACGCCGCCGCGAGTCCGTTGACGAAATTCTGTACCGTCTTCGGGTCGTTGCGCAGCATCGGGTCGTGCACGGTGGCCACCATGATGTACGACAGGTGGCCGCCGCCGCGCAGCACGACGTAGGAGTCCTTGGCACTCTCGAGCGCCATGGTGTTGAACGGCTCCCAGGAAACCACCGCGTCCACCTTGCCCTGCGCGAGGGCTGTCGCGATGGCGGGCGGCGCCATGATGTTCTCGATCCGCACGTCCTCGTACTTCATGCCGCGCCGGCTCAGCACCATCTTGAAGTACTCGTCGGAAGTCTGGCCGCGGGCGAGGCCGACACGCTTGCCTTTGAGGTCCTCGACCCGACTGATGCCGGAGTCCTTGCGCGCGACGATCGCGAGGGGGTCGTCGGCGTTGGTCGCGTTGGCGTCGTTCATGATCAGCCCGACCACCGTGAAGGGCGAGCCGTCATGGCGCGCCTTGAGGAAGGTGGTCACGCTCATGTCGCCGATCTGTACCTCGCGCTTCTGCATGGCGTTGACCATGTCGGTACCAGTGTTGACGACTCTGAGCCTCAGATCGACACCGTGCTGCCGGAACAGGCCTTTCTCCACTCCGACGAACATCGGCAGGTGGCCGAAGTTGTTGCCGATGACCGCTTCCATCGGCACCGGCTTCTCCACCGTAACGCAACCCGACACGGCCAGCGCCGCCGCGGCTGCGGCGAGCCATTTTCGTGGTCTCATTGCCCCCTCCATCCTGGTTGATGGTGCAGCCTCCTAGCGTCCCGCAAGGGTCGAGTAGCCAGGCATCGGATCGACGACCGTGATCTGCTCGACCGGGAAGTTGGAGATGATCTCGATGCGGTCCTTGTGCACGATCAGCATCTCCTCGATGCGCACGCCCCATTCGTACATCTTGCCGTGCTGGGTCTCGAGCGCGAACACCATGCCTTCCTTGATCTCGATCGGGTGGTCGAGCGACCAGATGCGCGAGATGACCGGCTGGTCGTATTGCGCCAGCCCGAGGCCGTGTCCCCACAGGTTGGCCGCCGCCTGGTCTTCCTCGGCGTAACCCCAGGCTTCCTTCGCCGAGGGCCACTTGGAGGCAATCTCCCGCGTCGTGGTGCCGACCTTCACGGCCTTGATCGAGTCGTAGAGCCACTTCAGCGCGGTCGCGTAGATGTCCTTCTGTTCCTTGGTCGGCTCCTTGCCCGCGCAGTAGGTGCGGTAGTAGCAGGACTTGTAGCCGTTCCAGGTGAGCGCGGCGAGGTCCATGAACACGATATCGCCGGGCTTGACGATGCGGTCGGAGAAGTTGCGCCAGTTGGGCCAGGTGTTGGGCCCGGAGGAGACGATCACGTCCTCCACGTCCTCCATCCCCGGGATGGCGTAGAGGTACTCCATGATGTGCGCGGTGAGCTTGTTCTCGGTAATGCCGGGCTTGAGGAAGTTCATGAACTCCCAGTGCGCGCCGTCGCCGATCGCGCCAACCATGCGCAGGCATTCCTGCTCGTCCACGTTCTTGATCGCGCGCGCCTCCATCATTGCCGTCATGCCGTCGGTCCAGTCGATCTTCTCTTCGGCGAAGACTTTGAGCATGTTGATGTCGATGAAATCCACGCCGAGCTTG
>DATFVY010000053.1:0-11401 GCA_035259925.1 Burkholderiales bacterium | reverse complement strand
TTTCGCGGTGTCGCGCAGCTGAATCTGGACAGCAAGGGACGGCTCGCCGTGCCCGCGCGCTTTCGCGACGCCCTCGCCGCCCGCGGCGAGGGGCGCCTCGTCATCACCGCGGATTCCGATCGCTGCCTGCTCATCTACCCGGTGCCCGACTGGGAGCCGATCGAGCAGAAGCTCATGGCGCTTTCCAGCTTCAACGCGCAGATCCGCGAGCTGCAGCGGCGTCTCGTCGGCTACGCCGAGGACGTGGTGATGGACGCGGCCGGCCGCATTCTCGTTCCCTCCGCGCTGCGCGGCTACGCGCAGCTCGACAAGGCCGTCGTGCTGGTCGGCCAGGGACACAAATTCGAGCTGTGGAACAAGGACAACTGGGACGAGCGGATGGAGAAAGGCGGGGATTTCGGCTCGGGAGGGCTTCCGCCTGAGCTGGAGGGCTTCTCTTTGTGAGCAGGGGCTCACATACCGCGGTCCTGTTGGAGCAGGCAGTAGAGGGATTGAAGGTGCGGGGCGACGGTTGCTACGTCGACTGCACGTTCGGTCGCGGCGGCCACAGCCGCGCGATCCTGGCGAAGCTGGGGCGCGCAGGGAGGCTCGTCGCGCTCGACCGTGATCCGCAGGCGGTGGCGTCGGGAGGAGAGATCAGTGACGGACGTTTTCGCATGCTGCACGGGCGCTTCAGCCGGCTCGCCGAGCTGGCTGCCGGGGCCGGCGTCGCGGCGGCCGACGGCATCCTGCTCGATCTCGGCATGTCCTCCGCCCAGCTCGACGACCCCGCCCGCGGCTTCAGCTTTCGCTTCGACGCTCCACTCGACATGCGCATGGACCCGGGCGCGGGCATCACGGCCGCGCAGTGGCTCGCCGGCGCAACCGAGCAGGAGATCCGGGAGGTCATAAGAAACCATGGCGAAGAACGGTTTGCTAAATCGATTGCAGCAGCGATTGTTGCGGCTCGAGCGCGGGGACCTGTTGGCAATACACGACAACTTGCCGCGCTCGTGGCAAAGGCCGTTCCCACGCGGGAGCCACAACAGGATCCGGCGACGCGCACGTTTCAAGCTCTACGGATTCACGTCAATCAGGAGCTTGAGGAGTTGTCGCTAGTGCTGCCGCAATGCGTGGAACTACTCAGGCCAGGAGGACGTCTGGTGGTCATCAGCTTTCACTCGCTGGAGGATCGCATCGTCAAGCGTTTCCTGCGCGATAACGCCCGCGCCGATTCCCTGCCTGCCCGGCTCCCGCTGCGGGCCCGGGATCTGCCGCGCCCGCGGCTCGCACTGGTCGGCCGCGCGATCCGGCCGGCCGCCGCCGAGGTCGCGGCAAACCCCCGCGCGCGCAGCGCAATCTTGCGGATCGCGGAAAAGCAGCCGGCAACGGCCCGGTAGCCCATGCTGCGCATCAACCTGCTGCTGCTCGCCGCCTTGATCGCCTGCGCGCTGGCGCTGGTCACCTCCCAGCACCAGGCGCGCAAGCTCTACGTCGAGCTGCAGAAAGAGCAGGACCGTGCCAAGGCGCTGGAAGTGGAATGGGGCCAGCTCCAGCTCGAGGCGAGCACCTGGGCGACGCACGCCCGCGTGGAGAAGCTCGCGGTCCGGCTCGGCATGCGGGTGCCGCCGACCTCCCGGGTGCAGGTCGTGCCGGCCGCCGGGGCGGAGGGCAAGCGGTGAGAGCCGTCGTGCACCCGGACCTGGTCGTGAAGCTGCCGGCGTGGCGCGCGCGGCTGCTGCTGGGGCTGCTGCTCGTGTGGCTCGCCGTGCTCGCGGGCCGTTCCTTCTTTCTGCAGAGCCTGCACCACGACTTCCTCCAGCAGAAGGGGCAGTCGCGCTACTCGCGGGTGATCGAGATTTCCGCCACCCGCGGCAGGATCGTGGACCGCAACAACGAGCCGCTGGCGATCTCGACTCCCGTCGAGTCCGTCGCGGCGAGCCCCGCTGACGTGGAGATGACGCGCGAACAGGCGCAGCGCCTCGGCCGGCTGCTCAACCTCGGCGCGGCCGACCTGAAGAAGAAGCTCGCCGACACCAGCCGGGAATTCGTCTATCTCAAGCGCCAGATCCCGCCGGACGAAGCCGCCCGCGTGGTGGCGCTGGGGATACCCGGGGTCTTTCTGCAGCGCGAATACCGCCGCTACTACCCGGCGGGCGAAGTGACGTCGCACCTGATCGGGTTCACCGACGTGGACGGCAAGGGGCAGGAGGCGCTGGAGCTCGCCTTCGAGAGCGAGATTGCGGGGCGGCCGGGCAGCCGCCGCGTGCTGCGCGACCGGCTGGGCCACATCGTGGAGGACGTGGAGAGTATCAGCACGCCGCAGGACGGTCGCACTCTCAGGCTCTCCATCGACGCCAGGATCCAGTACCTGGCCTTTCGCGAGCTCAAGGCCGCGGTCGCTGAGCACCGGGCGCGGGCGGGCGGCATCGTCGTGCTCGACGTTGCCACCGGCGAGGTGCTCGCGATCGCCAACGTGCCGTCGTTCAATCCGAACAACCGCGAGCGGTTCGATCCACGGCGCACGCGCAACCGCGCGGTGATCGACCTGTTCGAGCCCGGCTCCACCCTGAAGCCATTCACCGCCGCGGCCGCGCTGGAAGCGGGCACGATAACGCCGGGGTCGGTGATCCAGACTGCGCCCGGCCACCTCGCGATCGGCAACCGCGTCATCCGCGACCCGCACCCGCAGGGCGCGCTGACGGTGGGGCAGGTCATCCAGAAATCCTCGAACATCGGCGCCGCCAAGATCGCCCTCGAGCTCAAGCCGGAAGCCCTGTGGGGCCTGTTCCACGAGGTCGGATTCGGCACCCAGCCCCGCTCGGGCTTCCCCGGGGAGGTGGCGGGCAAGCTGCGCGCCGCGTCGGCGTGGCGCCCGATCGAGCAGGCGACGATGTCGTACGGCCACGGCATCTCGGTGTCGCTGCTGCAGCTCGCGCGTTCCTACCTCATCTTCGCGTCCGACGGCGAGCTGCGGCCCGTGACACTGGTCCGCCGCGACGCCCCCCCGGAGGCGACCCGGGTGATTTCTGCAGCCACGGCCCGGGCCGTGCGCCGCATGCTCGAGATGGCGGTGCAGCCCGGCGGCACCGCCCCGCGCGCCCAGGTCGTGGGCTATCGGGTCGCGGGCAAGACCGGCACCGCCCACAAGCTCGACGGCAAGGGCTACGCGCCGGACAAGTACGTGTCGTCCTTCGTCGGCTTCGCGCCCGCGTCGCGGCCGCGCCTGATCGTGGCCGTGATGATCGACGAGCCGGGGGCCGGGGACTACTACGGCGGCGCGGTCGCCGCACCCGTATTCAGCGAGGTGATGGCGGGGGCGCTGCGCATGCTGGCGGCTACCCCTGACGCGCCGGTGGACAACGTCGTGCTGCCGGCGCCGGGCACGCTGGAAATCAAGGAAGAAGTGTGATGGCGAGATCGAGTGTCGAGGGTCGAGTGTCGCGCGGGGGCGGGCTGGCGCCGGCGGACTGGAAGGCGATCGGGGCCCTGGGCGTGCGGCGGCTGACGAATGACAGCCGGGCGCTCGAGCCGGGCGACACCTTCGTCGCCTATCCCGGGGAGTCGCGCGACGGCCGGGATTTCATCGCGCAGGCGGTGGCGAGCGGAGCGGCGAGCGTGCTGTGGGAGCGCGGGCGCTTCCAGTGGGACCCCCGCTGGCGGCTGCCCAATTACGGCGTGCGCGACCTGCGCCGTCACGCCGGCGAGATCGCGAGCCGCATCTATGGCAGTCCGAGCACCCGGTTACGTGTAGTGGGCATCACCGGTACCAACGGCAAGACCACCTGCAGCCAGTGGATCGCGCAGGCGCTGACGCGCGCCGGGCGCCGCTGTGCCGTCATCGGGACGCTCGGCTACGGAATGCGGCCGCCCCTCAAGCCCACCGCCAATACCACGCCCGACGCCCTGTGGCTGCACGCCCAGCTCGCGGACTTCGCGCGCCGCGGCGCGCAGGCGGTGGCGATGGAGGTGTCTTCCATCGGGCTCGACCAGGACCGCGTGGCCGGGATCGAGTTCGACGCCGCGCTCTTCACCAATCTTTCGCGCGACCACCTCGAGTACCACCGCACCATGCGCAGCTACCGTGAGGCCAAGGCCCGGCTGTTCGCCTGGGAATCGCTCAAGCACGCCGTGGTGAACCTCGATGACGATTTCGGCGCCGAGCTCGCGCGCCGCATCCGGCGACCGGGGTTGAGCGTGATCGGCTACGGCTTTGGCACCGGCGCGCGCCGGGCGCGCGTGGCGGGGCTGAATCTCGTCGCCGCCGCGCGCGGCGTGAGCTTCGACGTGCGCACACCCTGGGGCGCGGCGCACCTGGCGAGCCCGGTGCTGGGCCGCTACAACGCCTACAACCTGCTTGGCACGCTGGCGGTCCTGCTCGCGAGCGGCATCCCGCTCAAGCGGGCGGTCGCGGCTCTGTCTGCGGTGAAACCGGTGCCGGGGCGGCTGCAGCGCCTCGGCGGCGGCGCGCAGCCCCTCGTCATCGTCGACTACGCCCACACCCCGGATGCTCTCAAGCAAGTGCTCACCACGCTGCGTGAGCTGCTTTCGAGCCAGCCGTCAGCCGTCAGTCGTCAGCCGTCACGCCTTATCTGCGTCTTCGGTTGCGGCGGCGATCGCGACCGCGGCAAGCGGCCGCAGATGGGCAATATCGCCGCCCACCTTGCCGACCGGGTGGTCGTGACGTCGGACAACCCGCGCAGCGAAGACCCGCGCGCCATCATCGACGAGATCGTGGAGGGAGTGGAAGGTGGGTCCGACACCGTGGTCACCGACCCGGACCGGCGCGCCGCGATCCAGCGCGCGGTGGCGGAAGCGCGCCGCGGCGACATAGTGCTGATCGCCGGCAAGGGGCACGAGGCCTACCAGGAAATCGGCGGCAACCGCCAGCCGTTCTCGGACGCCGCGGTGGCGTGGGAGGCGCTCGCCCGATGATGCGTCTTTCCGAAGCCGCGCGCGCCATCCGCGCCGAGCTGCGCGGCGAGGACCGCGAGTTCGAGGCGGTCAGCACCGACACCCGCTCACTTCCCCCGCGCGCCCTGTTCGTCGCGCTGAGGGGCAAGCACTACGACGGCCACGATTTCGTCGCCCAGGCCGCCGCCAGCGGCGCCGCGGCGGCCATGGTCGATGGCGGATGGCGGATGGCGGATGGCGGATCGAGCGGGCGCCTTCCGCTGCTGGTCGTGGCCGATACGAAAAGCTCGCTCGGGACGCTGGCGGCGTACTGGAGGGGCAAGTTCAGCATGCCTCTGGTCGCGCTCACCGGCAGCAATGGCAAGACAACGGTCAAGGAGATGCTCGCCTCCATCCTGCGCGAAGCGTGCTCCGCCCAGTCCGCCGATCCGCAATCCGCGGTGCTGGCTACGCGCGGCAACCTCAACAACGAGATCGGTGTGCCGCTCATGCTGCTCGAGCTGCGGCGCGGGCATCGCTATGCGGTGGTCGAGATGGGCATGAACCACGCGGGCGAGATCCGCTATCTCGCCGGGCTCGCGGCGCCGGATGTCGCAGTCGTGAACAATGCCGGGCCGGCGCACATCGAGTTTTTCGACTCGGTGGAGGCCATCGCGCGCGCCAAGGGCGAGATCTTCGAGGGTCTCAAGCCCGATGGCACCGCGGTGATCAATGCTGACGACCGCCACGCGGGAATCTGGCGCGACCTGGCGGCCGGGAGGCGTGTCGTGGACTTCGGGATCGACAGCCGCCGCGCCGCGGTCACGGCGACCTACCGGCTCAGCTGGCTCGAGAGCGAGATCGTGGTGAAGCTGCCGCAAGGCGAGGCGCGCGCCGTGCTCAAGGCGCCGGGCGTGCACAACGTGAGGAACGCTCTTGCCGCGAGCGCCGCCGCGGTGGCGCTGCAGGTGCCGGGGCCCGCCATCGAGCAGGGCCTCGCGCGCTTCACCGGCATCAAGGGCCGGCTGCAGAGGAAGGCGGCGCGCGGCGGTGCCACGCTGATCGACGACACCTACAACGCCAACCCGGAATCGACGCGCGCCGCCATCACCGTGCTCGCGCAGGCCCCGGGCAGGAAGATCCTGGTGCTGGGCGACATGGGCGAGCTCGGCCCGGGCGCGGCGGAAATGCACGCCGACATCGGCCGATTCGCGAAGCAGAGCCGCGTCGGGCGCCTGCTCACGCTGGGCGAGCTGTCCGCCCACGCAGCGCGCGACTTCGGGCCCGGCGCCAGCCACTTCACGCGTGTCGAGGAGCTCCTCGCAGAGGTCGAGAGCGCGCTTGCGCCCGACGTCACCGTCCTGGTCAAGGGTTCGCGCTTCATGGAGATGGAGCGCGTCGTGAAGAAGTTCGAGTCACCCGTCACGAGTCACGAGTCACCATGAGGACCGAGTTCGAAACCGCGAGGGACGAATGCTTCTAGAGCTCGCCCAATGGCTGGCCAAGGATATCCGCGCGTTCAACGTGTTCAACTACATCACGTTGCGCTCGGTGCTGGCGTGCCTGACCGCGCTGATCATCACCTTCCTCATCGGGCCCGCGCTGATCCGCCGGCTGACCGCGTACAAGGTCGGCCAGGCGGTGCGCGACGACGGTCCGCGCTCGCATCTCACCAAGGCCGGCACGCCCACCATGGGCGGCGCGCTGATCCTCGCCTCCATCACGCTGACGGTGCTGCTGTGGGCGGACCTCGAGAACCGCCTGATCTGGATCGTGCTGTGGGTGATGCTCGGTTTCGGCGCGATCGGCTGGGTAGACGACTACCGCAAGGTGGTAGCGGGCAATCCCAAGGGGTTGTCGGCGCGCGCAAAGTTCTTCTGGCAGTCGGTGATCGGCGTGATCGCGGCGTGCTACCTCGCCTTCTACACGAACCTGCCGGCGCAGACCGAGTTCATCGTGCCGTTCTTCAAGCAGGTGGCCTACCCGCTGGGCGCGCTCGGCTTCATCGTCATGACCTACTTCGTGATCGTCGGCACCAGCAACGCCGTCAATCTCACGGACGGGCTGGACGGGCTCGCCATCATGCCCACGGTGATGATCGGCAGCGCGCTCGGCGTCTTCGCCTACGTTGCCGGCCACGCGGTGTTCGCCAAGTACCTCGGCTTCCCCTACATCCCGGGAGCGGGCGAGCTCACGGTGATCTGCGGCGCGATCGCCGGCGCGGGGCTCGCCTTCCTGTGGTTCAACGCCTACCCGGCGGAGGTGTTCATGGGCGACGTCGGGGCGCTGGCGCTCGGCGCCGCGCTCGGCGCGATCGCCGTCATCGTGCGGCAGGAAATCGTGCTGTTCATCATGGGCGGCGTCTTCGTGGTGGAGACGCTGTCGGTCGTGCTGCAGGTCGCCTCGTTCAAGCTCACCGGCCGCCGGATATTCCGCATGGCGCCGCTGCATCACCACTACGAATTGAAGGGGTGGAAGGAAAACCAGGTCGTAGTCCGCTTCTGGATCATCACCATGATGCTCGTCCTCGTCGGACTGTCGACCCTAAAACTTAGGTAGCCAAACGTGAAAGAAGCGGACTACGGGCTGGTTTCGGCGGAGGCTAACTTGCTTGGCAAGTTAAGCCATGTCGTTTTCGACATGGCGGGCCGGAGCCAAAACCGCCCAGTGAGGTTTTGGATCATCACGATGATGCTGGTGCTGGTCGGTCTGTCGACGTTGAAGCTGCGCTGATCGAGGAGGGACTGGAGACTGGGGACTAGAGACTAGACCAGGGCCTAGGGAAGACCGGATTTCTCCCCAGCCCTAGCCCCCCTAGTCTCTAGCCCCCAGTCCCTGGTTCGGATGGAGCTGAAAGGCAGGAAAGTAGTGGTACTTGGGTTGGGAGATACCGGGCTCTCGATGGCGCGCTGGCTCGCACGCCGCGGCGCCGGAGTGCGCGTCGCCGACAGCCGCAGCGCGCCGCCGCACGCGGCTACCCTGGCGAGCGAGCTGCCGCAGGTGCCGCTTGCCACCGGCGCGTTCGACGCCGGGACGCTGCGGGGCGCTGATGTCATCGCAATCAGCCCGGGACTGGACCGGCGCGTGCCGCCCGTCTCCGACGCGATCAAGCGCGGCGTGCCGGTGATCGGTGACGTCGAACTCTTCGCCCAGGCCCTGAAGGAAGCCGCCAGCCGCCAGCCGCCAGCCGCCAGCCGTCAGTTATCAGTCATCACACCGAAGGTCGTTGCAATCACCGGCTCCAACGGCAAGAGCACCGTCACCGCGATGACCGGCGAGATACTCCGCGCGGCGGGGCGCCGCGCGGTGGTGGCGGGCAACATCGGCACCCCCGTGCTGGACGCGCTCGGCGCGATCGAGGCGGGAGCGCCCGCGCCGGAAGTGTTCGTGCTGGAGCTTTCGAGTTTCCAGCTCGAGAGCACGTCCAGCCTCGAGCCCGACGCGGCGGCGATGCTCAACCTGTCCGAGGACCATCTCGACCGCTACGACGGCATGGACAGCTATGCGGCGGCGAAAGCCCGCGTGTTCGCAGGCGACGGGGTGCAGGTCCTGAACCGGGACGACGGCCGGTCCCTGGGCATGCAACGTCCGGGCCGCACGCACCATACGTTTGGCGCGGGGAGACCCCGCACCGGGAACGAGTGGGGCATCGGCACGGCGCACGGGGAGGACGCGCTGGTGCGGGGATCGCGCGCTCTCATGGCGGTGTCCGAGCTGCCGCTCGCCGGGCTGCACAACGCGGTCAACGCGCTCGCGGCGCACGCGCTTGCCTGCGCAGTCGGTGCGCCGGACGAGATCCTGCCGCGGGCCCTGCGCTCCTTTCACGGCCTGCCGCACCGCATGCAACAGGTGGCGGAGCACCGCGGCGTGCTGTTTCTCGATGACTCGAAAGGCACCAACGTCGGCGCGACGGTGGCGGCACTGTCCGGAATGCGGCGGCCGGTGGTGCTGATCGCAGGCGGCGACGGCAAGGGCCAGGACTTCACGCCGCTCGCCCCGGTCGTGCGGGAGCGCGCCCGCGCGGTCGTCCTGATTGGCCGCGACGCCGACAAGCTGGCGCGAGCGATCGCCGGCAGCAACGTCCCGGTTGAGCGCGCGGCGGGCATGGACGAGGCGGTGATGGCCGCATTTCGCGCCAGCCGCCGCGGCGACGCGGTGCTGCTGTCGCCGGCGTGCGCGAGCTTCGACATGTTCCGCAACTACGAGCATCGCGGCGAAGCGTTCGTCGCGGCGGTGCGGCGGCTCGAGGGGGGCGGGCGCTAGATGTACTACACCGATATCAAGCCGCGCACCGCGCTCGCCGACTACGACCAGGGCCTGGTGTGGGCCGTGGTCATGCTGCTCGGGATGGGCCTGGTGATGGTGTATTCGTCCTCGATCGCCATCGCGGAAGCGAGCCGCACGACCGGGCACCAGCCCATGTACTACCTCATGCGGCACGCGCTGTTCATCAGCGTCGGCCTGGCCGCTGCGGTGATCGCGTTCCAGGTGCCGATGCGGCTGTGGCAGCAAGCGGCGCTGCCGCTGTTCCTGCTCGGCGTGAGCCTGCTGGTGCTGGTGCTGATCCCCGGTGTCGGGCGCGAAGTGAACGGCAGCCAGCGCTGGATCTCGCTGCATTTCGTAACGGTGCAACCCTCGGAGCTGATGAAGCTCTTCGTCGTGCTCTACGCCGCTGATTACACCGTGCGCAAGGCTGCGCACATTGGCAGCTTCCGCAGGGGCTTCCTGCCGATGCTGATCGTCATGCTGGTGGTCGGGGGGCTCCTGCTGCGCGAGCCGGACTTCGGCGCGTTCGTGGTGATCACCGTAATCGCCATGGGAATACTGTTCCTCGGCGGCATGAACTGGAGACTCTTCGCCGGCCTGTTCGCACTGCTGCTGATCGGCTTCGTGCTGCTCATACTGGCGTCGCCCTACCGGCTGCAGCGCGTCGTCGGCTTCATGGACCCGTGGGCCGATCCCTACGGCACGGGCTACCAGCTGTCGCACGCGCTGATCGCGTTCGGCCGCGGCGAGTGGCTCGGCGTCGGGCTCGGGGCGAGCGTCGAGAAGCTGTTCTACCTGCCGGAGGCGCACACCGATTTCCTGCTCGCGGTGATCGCGGAGGAGCTCGGCTTCGCCGGGGTAGCGGCGATCATCGCGGCCTTTGCCTGGGTCGTGACGCGCGCGTTCATGATCGGACGGCGCGCCGCGCTCCTCGAGCGCTATTTCCCCGCGCTGGTGGCGCAGGGCGTCGGGCTGTGGATCGGGGTACAGGCGATCATCAATATCGGCGTCAACACCGGCATGCTGCCGACCAAGGGGCTTACGCTGCCGCTCGTCTCGTTCGGCGGCACCGCCCTGGTCGCGGCCTGCTGCGCCATCGGGATACTCCTGCGCGTGGACTGGGAGAACCGCCAGCTTGCGAAGGGTTTTGCTGTGTGAGTGACGACTGACGAGCAACGGGAAACGAGAGACGAAAAACGGTGAAAAGCATCATGATCATGGCGGGAGGCACGGGAGGCCACATCTTCCCGGCGCTGGCGGTGGCCGAGCATCTGCAGGCGCTGGGCTGGAACGTGGTGTGGCTCGGCGTGCGCGGCGGCATGGAGGAGCGGATCATCCCGGCGCGCGGCTATACCATGGCCTGGGTCCGCTTCGCGGGCGTGCGCGGGCGGGGCCCCGTCGCATTCGCGCTCCTGCCGCTCAACCTCCTCGTCGCATTCTGGCAGAGCGCGCGCGCGATCTTCGCTTACCGGCCGGATCTCGTGCTGGGCATGGGCGGCTACGTGTCGTTCCCCGGCGCCATGATGGCCTCGTTCTTCAAGCGGCCGCTGGTGATCCACGAGCAGAACTCGATCGCCGGGCTCGCCAACCGCGTGCTCGCGAAGCTCGCGGACCGCGTGCTGACCACTTTCCCGCATGCGTTCGGCGAGGCGACCGCGGTGATCTGGACCGGCAACCCGGTGCGCCAGGAGATCGTCTCGATGTCGCCGCCGGAGAACCGCTACGCGGCTCGCGCCGGGCGGCTGCGGCTGCTGGTGGTCGGTGGGAGCCAGGGCGCGCAGGCGCTCAATACGGTGGTGCCGGATGCCATGGCCCTGATCGCCGGGGGCGCGCGCCCGCGCGTCATGCACCAGGCCGGAACGGACCAGGCGGACACGGTGCGCGCCCGCTACCAGGAGCTGGACGTCGCGGCCGAAGTGGTCCCGTTCATCGACGACATGGCGGCGCGCTACGCGGAGACCGACCTGATCATCTGCCGCGCTGGCGCGACGACCGTCGCCGAAATCGCCGCTGCGGGCATCGCCTCGGTGCTGGTGCCCTATCCCCACTCGGTGGACGACCACCAGACCATCAATGCGCGCTTTCTCGCCGACCATGGCGCCGCGCTGTTGATCCCGCAGCCGGAGCTCACGGCGCAGCGGCTCTCGGAGGTGGTCGCGGGCCTCACGCGTGAGCGGCTGGTCGGCATGGCGCAGGCGGCGCGCGCCGTGGGACGGCCCGAAGCCACGTGCGCCGTCGCGCGGGTCTGCATGGAGCTGGTGGG
>DATFVY010000052.1:0-8885 GCA_035259925.1 Burkholderiales bacterium | reverse complement strand
CACGGCGATCTTCACCGAGTCGGGAGGCGCGGCCCGCCGCTTCGAAAACGAGATCCAGGTGGGCATGGTCGGCGTCAACGTCCCCATCCCGGTGCCGGTGGCGTTCTACTCGTTCGGGGGCTGGAAGGGCTCTCTTTTCGGCGACCTGCACGTGCACGGCATGGAGGGCGTCAAGTTCTATACCCGCACCAAGGTGATCACCAGCCGCTGGCCGCACCAGGACACGCCGGGGCCGGGGCTGAACATGCCGACGCTCGGCTAACCTCCCGTGACGAGTGACGAGTGACGAGTGACGGGTCGGGTGCGCGGGACCGGATCCTCTCCCGCATCCGCAAGCGGCAGGAAAAGGTCGCAGCGCCATCGGCTGCCGAGCGCGAAGGGCTGCGGTCGCATATTCACTCCCATCCGCTGAGTCCGCGGCCGGCCATGGCCTGGGATCCCGTCGCCCGCTTCAGGGAGCAGGCGCTGCGTCTCGCGAGCACCATCGAGGAGGTCACCACGCTCGACGGGGTTCCCGCCGCCGCGGCGCGCTACCTGAAGCACCATGGATTGCCGCTGGTGGCGGTGTGCTGGCCGCAATTTGCGGACTTGCCATGGCGGGGGGCCGGGCTGGAAGTCGAGTCGCGCGCAGCGCGGGATACCGATCCGGTCGGCGTTACCGGGGTGTTCTGTGCGATAGCCGAAACGGGCACGCTGATGACGCTGTCGGGAGCGGGTACGCCCGCGACCGTGAGCCTGCTGCCTGAAACTCACATTGCGATCGTGCCGGCCTCGCGCATCGTGCGCGGCATGGAGGAGGCCTGGCAGCTCGCGCGCGCCGAGCTGGGCCAACTTCCGCGCGCTGTAAATTTTATATCGGGCCCGTCGCGCACCGCGGACATCGAGCAGACCGTCACCGTGGGAGCGCACGGCCCGTACCGTGTCCATATCGTGTTGCTGGCATGACGGGCCCATACGTCACGCAATTCAACGGAACTTTTCGTCGCAGCGCGGTCCAAATTTAGTCAGCAATAACAGTCAATTGCCCGCTGCTTCTCGAGGAAGGGGGCGCGGGGTCGATGCACCAGCAAGCGGGGAGGGTGAAGCGTCCAGCACGGTGCCTGGGCGCCACGCTGCCGTACGGATTGACGGCCATGAGCCCTGCGACGACAGAAATCCGGCCCTTCACCATCAAGGACTCCGCGCTCATCCGCATTGCGACAGGCATGCGTAGAGAGCTGCGCGACCGGCCGGCGCTCGGATGAGGATGCGCACCCTGAACCCGCGCGTCAATCTGGCGCGATTTTTCGAGCAGGCCGGGAGCGCGCCGGCGCGCGTGCTGATGCTCGACTACGACGGCACCATCGCGCCGTTCCAGCTCCGCCCGGAGCTGGCGACCCCGTACTTCGGGGTCGAGGCGCTGCTCAACGACATCATGGCGGCGCAGCGCAGCCGCGTCATCATCGTGACCGGCCGGCCGGTGGGCGATCTCGTGCCGCTGCTCAACCTGCGGCGGCGTCCCGAGTTGTGGGGCGCGCACGGCTGGGAGCGGCTGCTGCCGGACGGCCGGGCCGACCGCACGAGGCCCGGGCCGGAGATTCGCAGACAGCTGCGCGAAGGAGCGCGCCGGGCGCACCGGCTGACGCGCGCCGGCGCCCGCGTCGAGAAGAAGCCCGCCAGCGTCGCGCTGCACTGGAGGGGGACTGCTCCCCCGGCCGCCGCGGAGATCGAGAAGGCCGTGCCGCAGATGTGGGGACCGCTTACCTCGGAGGGCTCGGTCGAGCTGCTGCCGATGGAGTGCGGCGCCGAGCTGCGGGCACGGGGCCGTAACAAGGGGCATGCGGTGAAGGCGGTGCTGTCCGAAACGCCGGGCGAAGCGGCGGTCGCGTACCTGGGCGACGACGCCACCGACGAGGACGCCTTCTCCGCCGTGAAGCCGCGCGGGCTCGCGGTGCTCGTGCGGCCGGAACTGCGCGAGACGGCAGCCGACGCCTGGATCAAGCCGCCAGGGGAGCTGCTCGCCTTTCTACGGCGCTGGCGCGACGCGGGCGGGAGGCGGCCATGAAGAAGCTGCTCGATCAGGTCTGGCGCGCCAACGAGCTTTACGACTGGGCCATCTTCCTCGGCATCGCCCTGGGCGTGCTGCTTGCGCTGGCTGTGCTGCGGTTCTGGGCGTTGCGCGCGCTGAAAAAGCTGTCGGCGCGGACCGCGACCGCGCTCGACGACATCGCGGTGGAGGTGGTGGAATCCACCCGCCTGTGGCTGCTGCTGCCGGTCGCGCTCTACGCCGGTGCCTCGGTGCTCGACCTGCCGTCCAGGCTCGACCGGCTGGCCGGCGCGCTGGCGGTCGTGGCCGCGACCCTGCAGGCGGCGTTGTGGATCGACCGCTTCATCCGCAGCTGGCTGGAGCGCAGGATCGCGCAGATGCGCGGCGCCAACGGCGAGACCATTACTGTGCTGTCGATGATCGGTTTTGCCGGGCAGGTGCTGCTCTGGGTCATGTTGCTGCTGCTCGTGCTCGACCAGCTCAACTTCAATATCACCGCGCTGGTGGCGGGCCTCGGCGTCGGTGGCGTGGCGGTGGCGCTCGCGGTGCAGAACATCCTGGGCGACCTGTTCGCATCGCTGTCCATCGTCCTCGACAAGCCGTTCGTGGTCGGCGACTTCATCGTGGTGGACAACCTGCGCGGCACGGTGGAGCGCGTCGGCATCAAGACTACCCGCGTGCGCAGCCTCGATGGCGAGCTGATGGTGTTCTCGAACACGGACCTGCTGAAGAGCCGCATCCGCAATTTCAAGCGCATGAGCGACCGCCGTGTCGAGTTTACGCTCGGCGTGTCGTACCACACCCCGCTCGACAAGCTGCGGCGCATACCCCAGTGGCTGCGCGAGATCGTGAAGATGCAGCAGCGGACGCGCCTCGACCGCGCGCACTTCAAGCAGTACGGCGAATGGGCGCTGGTGTTCGAGGTCGTGTACTACGTGCTCGATTCCGACTACAACCTCTACATGGACGTGCAGCAGGCGATCAACCTCGCCATATTCGAGCGCCTCGAGCGCGAGGGCGTGGAGTTCGCCGACCCCACGCGCACGGTTCACGTGACGATGCAGCGTGAGCGGGAGGCCATCGAAGCATGAGCCAGCGCGCCCGCACGACGACCCGCCCCCCCGGCGAGCGACTGATCGTGGTGTCGAACCGGCTGCCGTTCGTCTTCCGGCGCGGCGAAAAGGGCCGCTGGCACGCTGAGCCGAGCAGCGGCGGACTGGTCACCGCCTTGCTGCCGGTGCTGCGGCATCGTGGCGGCACCTGGATCGGCTGGCCGGGCAGCGCGGAGACTTCTCCCGACCTCGAGTCCGAGCTCGTGGCCGCAGGCAAGGGGGCCGGCTACGAGCTGCGCGCGGTCCCGCTGACCGCGGAGGAAGTGCACAACTTCTACGAGGGCTGCTCCAACGAGATCATCTGGCCGCTGTTCCACGACATGCAGCAGATGTGCAACTTTCTTCCGGAGTACTGGCGCACCTACCGCGAGGTCAACCACAAGTACGCGCGGGTGGCCCACGACTCGAGCGGTCCGGGCGATTTCGTCTGGGTTCACGACTATCATCTCATGGGGGTCGCCGCTGAACTGCGCCGGCTCGGTACCGCGGCCCGCATCGGCTTCTTCCTGCACATCCCGTTTCCCTCTCCCGACATCTTCCTGAAGCTGCCGTGGCGCCGCGAGATCATCGATGCGCTTCTGAAATTCAATCTGGTCGGTTTCCAGACCATGCGCGACCGGCGCAATTTCGTCCAATGCGTGCGCGCGCTGGTGCCGGGCGTCGAGTTCGAGGGCCGCGGGCAGGTGCTGCAGGCGGCGATAGGGGAGCACATGCTGCGCATCGGGAATTTCCCGATCAGTGTCGACTTCAAGGCCTTCGCGCGCCAGGCCGCCGCCGCGGACGTCGCCGCCCACGCCAAGGAGCTGCACCGGTTGCTGCCCAATCGCAAGCTCATCCTGGGCGTCGACCGTCTCGATTACACCAAGGGTATTCCGGTGCGGCTGCGCGCCTTCCAGAACCTGCTCGAGCGCTACCCGGACCTGCGCGAGCGCGTTTCGCTGATCCAGGTGGTCGTGCCCAGCCGCGAGGACATCGACCGCTACCGGGAGCTGAAGACCGAGATCGAGCGGCTGGTTGGCCACATCAACGGGTCGTTCGTGCGGCCGGGCGGGTGGGTGCCGGTGTGGTACGTCTATGACAGCCTGTCGCGTCTCGAGCTGCTCGCCTACTATCGCGCCGCCGACATCGCCCTGATCACGCCGCTGAAGGACGGCATGAACCTCGTGGCGAAGGAATACTGCGTGTGCAGCATCGAGGAAGACTGCGTGCTCATCCTGTCGGAATTCGCCGGGGCCGCGGCCCAGCTCGCCCGCGGCGCGCTGCTCGTCAATCCCTACGATATCGAGGGTGTCGCCGACACCCTCCACCGCGCCTGCCACATGGACCAGCGCGAGTGCCGGGCGCGCATGCGCAGGATGCGCCGCTCGATCCGCGAAAACGACGTTTTCCAGTGGGTGGATTCTTTCCTGCGCGCCGCGATCACCAAGGATCTGAGCGCGTTTCCCCAACCGGAGCACGCCGTCAACGAGGCGCTGGACGCCTCGCTGGCGTTGTAACCGTGTAGAAATTTCCGTCTTCCGGCGGCGCAGCCGAGACAGTAGAATCCCCGCCATCGAGAGCGCAGCGCGCCCGGCAGGCGCTGGGTGCTGGCGCCGTACACCAGCACGGCGGCGGGTACGGCATGGCTACCTTCTTACCCCAATTCCCCCTATTTCCCGAACCCGTGCTGTTGTTCGGGCTGCTGCTGCTCGCCGGCATTGCCGGCGGCGAGCTGGTGAAGCGCGCGCTCAAGCTGTCGCGCATCGTGGGCTACGTGCTGACCGGCCTCGTGCTGGGCGCGAGCGGCTTCGGCCTGCTCGATGCGCAGCTGGTGGAGGAGTCCTGGATCTTTCTCGAGATCGCCCTTGGCCTGGTGTTGTTCGAGCTGGGACGACGCCTCCATCTCGACTGGCTGGGCAATGACCGCTGGTTGCTGGCGACAAGCCTCCTCGAATGCGCGCTGTCGTTCGCGTTTGTCTACCTCGCGCTTACCACGTTCGGTGTCACGGCAATCTACGCCACGGTTGCCGCGGCGATCGGCGTTTCGACCTCGCCGGCCGTGGTGCTGCTGGTTGCGCAGGAGTTGAAAGCAGAGGGCCAGGTCACCGAGCGCGCGCTCAACCTGACGGCGCTCAACAGCGTGATCGCTTTCGTGCTGGCAACCATGCTGCTCGCCTGGATCCATCACGAGTATCAGGCGAACTGGACGATGGTCGTCCTGCATCCGGTCTACCTGCTCAGCGGCTCGGCGGTGCTGGGATACGGGGCGAGCGCGGCGGCCATCGTGTTCTCCCGGTTGCTCGGCAAGCACGCCGAGCGCCAGTTCGTCATGCTGATCGGCCTCGTGGTGCTCACGATCGGCGCGGCGCGCATGCTGGAGCTCTCGGTGCTGCTGGCGCTGCTGGCCTTCGGCGTGTTCTCCCGCAACGTGGACCGGCGCTTCGATCTCATGCAGGTGGATCTCTCCAGCGTCGGCCAGATGTTCTATGTGGTGCTGTTCGTCGTCGGCGGGGCCAAGCTGCAGCTCACGGACCTGGCGGCGGGCGGGGCGATCGGCTTTATCTACGTGGCGGCGCGCTTCCTCGGGAAGTCGATCGGCGTGATGACCCTCACCCCCTTGAGCGGCGTACGCCCGGGAACCGCGGGCCTGCTGTGCATCGCGCTGACGCCGATGTCGGGCCTCGCGCTGGCAATGGTGCACCAGACGACGAGCCTCTACCCCGATTTCGGGGCGCAGCTCGCCACCATCGTGATTTCGGCCGTGCTGATCCTCGAGCTCGTCGGACCGATCGCGGTCCAGTACGCGCTGAAGCGCGCCGGGGAGGGGAGGGTGGAAGCGGCATGACCGCACCCGACATGCAATTCACGGCATCGAAGGACCTGTCGGTCGGGGTGGAACTCGAGCTGCAGATCCTCAATTCGCGCGACTACGATCTGGCGCGCGACGCCGCCGATCTTATCGGGTTGCTGGAAAAGACTCCCCCTCCTGGCGCGGTGAAGCCGGAGATCACGGAGAGCATGGTCGAGGTGAACACCTCCATCCACCGCAACTACGACTCGCTGGTCGCGGAGCTCAAGGCGATCCGCGACGCGGTGGCCCAGGCCGCGCGGCGGCTCGATCTGCGCATCGCGGGCGGCGGCTCCCACGCTTTTCACATGTGGGCGGACCGGCGCATCTATCCTACCGAGCGCTTCAAGTACCTGCTGGAGACTTACGGCTATCTCGCCAAGCAGTTCACGATCTTCGGGCAGCACGTGCACATCGGTTGCCCGGACGGCGACGCGGCGGTGTACCTCACCCACATCCTGTCGCGCTATGTGCCGCATTTCATCGCGCTGTCCGCCTCGTCGCCGTTCCAGCAGGGCGAGGACACCTCGTATCAATCGTCGCGGCTCAACACGGTGACCGCCTTCCCGCTGTCGGGGCAGATCCCTTTCGTGCATTCGTGGAGCGATTTCCTCGCCTATTTCGAGAAGATGCGCGGCTACGGGATCGTCGAAAGCATGAAGGATTTCTACTGGGACATCCGGCCCAAGCCCGAGTACGGCACGGTCGAGATCCGCGTCTTCGACACGCCCTTGAGCGTCGAGCGCGCGGCGCTGCTCGCGGTCTACGCGCAGGCGCTGGCACGCCATATCCTGGTGGACCGGCCGCTCCCTCCCGAGCGGGACGTCTACACGCTTTACAACTACAACCGGTTCCAGGCCTGCCGCTACGGGCTTGACGCTAAACTGGTAGACGCCTACACGCGGCGTACCCTCAGCTTGCGCGAAGATCTGCTCGACACCGTGAAGCTGCTGGCGCCGCACTCGGCGGCGCTGGGCAACGGCGGCGTGCTGGCGCGACTGGCGACCGACGCCGAGGCGGGCCGCAGCGACGCCGCCTGGCTGCGGCAGGCGTACAAGGAACGCAAATCGCTCAACGACGTAGCCCGCCTGCAAAGCGAGGAGTGGATGGGTAAAGCCGGCGTGCCGGCGTGACCGCGTCCCGCCCCGCTTGACGCGGGGGGGGTAAGATAGACCGATGCTCCCGGTCCCGGCGATCACCGTTCGCACCCTGCAGATTGCGCTGATCGCGGTCGCCTGCCTGGGATTGAACGATGGCGCGCCCCTGGCGGCGGACAGCGCCATGGCGCGCTCCGTCATCCTGCTCAAGCTCGAAGGCGCGGTCAGCCCGGCAACCGCAGATTACACGGTGCGCGGCCTGCGCCAGGCCGCCGACCGCGGGGCCTCCCTGGTGGTGTTGCAGATGGACACGCCGGGCGGGCTCGACACGTCGATGCGCTGGATCATCAAGGAAATCCTCGCTTCGCCCGTTCCCGTCGCCGCCTACGTCGCGCCCGGCGGAGCGCGCGCGGCGAGCGCCGGCACCTTCATACTCTACGCGAGCCACGTTGCGGCCATGGCGCCGGCGACCAACCTGGGGGCCGCGACCCCGGTGGCGATCGGCGGCGCCCCCGAGGGCGATTCCGACAAGCGGAAGAAGCGGAAAGGGGTGGCGAAGAAGGACAAGGCGGCGGAGCAGGACGACGACGAGCCCGACTCCAAGGGCGCCATGACGCGCAAGCAGGTCAACGATGCCGCCGCCTACATCCGCAGCCTCGCGCAGCTGCGCGGGCGCAACGCCGACTGGGGCGAGCAGGCGGTGCGACAGGCGGCAAGCTTGGCCGCGGAGGAGGCGAGAAAACGGAAGGTGATCGACCTCATCGCCGGCGATGTCGACGACCTGCTCAAGCAGGTCCATGGCAGGAAGCTCACCCTGCAGGGCGTCGAGCGGACACTCGACACCCGGGGCGCGGCGGTCGTGCAGCTCGAGCCGGACTGGCGCAACCGGCTGCTCGCGGTCATTACCGATCCGAGCGTCGCAATCATCCTGATGATGCTCGGAATCTACGGGCTGATCTTCGAGTTCTCCAACCCCGGCTTCGTGCTGCCAGGGGTTGTCGGCGCCATCTGCCTGCTGCTCGCGCTCTATGCGTTCCAGCTGCTGCCGGTGAACTACGCGGGGCTGGCGCTGATCCTGCTCGGGCTGGCGTTCATCGTGGCCGAAGCGTTCCTGCCGAGCTTCGGATCGCTGGGTATAGGGGGTGTAGTCGCGCTGGTGATCGGGATGGTGATCCTGTTCGATCCCGACATCGCTGCCGGCTACCGGCTGCCGTATACGTTCATAGCGACCTTCGCCGTGGCGAGCGCGACGGTGACGTTCGCCACCGTGTGGTTCGCGCTCAAGGCGCGGCGCCGTCCGGTCGTAAGCGGGAGCGCCGATATCATCGGCGCGAGCGGTGCGGCCCTGTCCGATTTCGAGCGCGAGGGCTGGGCGCAGGTGCGGGGCGAAACCTGGCGGGTAGTGAGCACGGCGCCGCTCGCCCGCGGAGAAAGGTTGCAGGTGACCCGTATCGAAGGGCTCACCCTGCACGTGGAACCGGAAAGCAAGCGAGGAGGCGCGTCATGATCGAACAGCTCGGCGTCGGCGGCGTAATCGTTCTCATCGGCATACTCGTTTTCGCATCGCTGCGCATCCTGCGCGAGTACGAGCGCGGCGTGGTGTTCCTGCTCGGGCGCTTCTGGAGGGTCAAGGGCCCCGGCCTCATCGTGGTCGTGCCCGGCATCCAGCAGATGGTGCGCGTGGAC
Organism: Burkholderiales bacterium; assembly: GCA_035259925.1. Taxonomy (GTDB): domain Bacteria; phylum Pseudomonadota; class Gammaproteobacteria; order Burkholderiales; family SG8-41; genus SG8-41. The sequence goes on along the minus strand of DATFVY010000052.1, from coordinate 137 downwards.
CTGCGCACGGTGGTGCTGGACGTGCCGAGCCAGGACGTGATCACGCGCGACAACGTTTCGGTGAAGGTGAACGCGGTGGTCTATTTCCGCGTGATGGACCCGCAAAAGGCGATCATCCAGGTGGCGAATTTCCTCGA
>DATFVY010000051.1:0-2926 GCA_035259925.1 Burkholderiales bacterium | reverse complement strand
AAGGGCTGGTCGAGGAGACGCTCGGTCTTGCCGAGGAGGCCCCAGGCGAGCCGGTACGACAGCCTCAGCGACGCAACCGCTTGATTGAGCGACCCTGTTCTGGCCACTGCGCGCAGGAGCGGGAGGATGCGGGGATCGAGTTCTTCGTTCGCGGCGAGCCAGCGCGCAGCGAGTTGCAGGTCCATATCTATGCTCAGCTCAGCATATTTAGCTTGTAGCGATGTTACTCCATAATCTGAGAGACATTTAGCGATATATGCTTAATCGAGCATAACACGCCCGATGGATGAAATCAGCCGCTCGCTCGGCACGGCGGGCGCTCTCATCGTGGGCTTCGATCCCCAGTTGGTGCAGATCGTGGCCCTCAGCCTGCGGGTCAGCCTGACGGCGGTCGTGGTCGCCTGCCTGCTGGGCCTTCCGTTAGGCGCAGCGATAGCCGTGGGCCGCTTTCCGGGGCGGCGTGCGCTGATCGTCGCGCTGAACGCGCTGATGGGTCTCCCGCCGGTCGTGGTGGGGTTGTTCGTCTACCTGATGCTGTCGCGTGCCGGCCCGCTGGGCGAGCTGGGAATCCTGTTCACGCCCTCGGCGATGGTGGTGGCGCAGACCATCCTCATCGCCCCCATCGTGGCGGCGCTGTCGCGCCAGGTGATCGAGGACACATGGCAGGAGTACCGGGAGCAACTGCGATCGCTGGGCGCTGGACCTATCGCGTCGGCCGCAACCTTGCTGTGGGACACGCGCTTTTCGCTCGTCACGATCGTGCTTGCCGGCTTTGGACGGGCAGCCGCGGAAGTGGGCGCGGTCATGATCGTGGGCGGCAACATCGACGGCGTCACCCGGGTCATGACGACCGCCATCGCGCTTGAGACGAGCAAGGGCGACCTGCCGCTGGCGCTCGGACTGGGGATCATCCTGTTGTCACTGGTGCTTGCGCTCAACGCGGCGGCGTACTGGGTCAAGGAAGCCGCGCAAAGGCGCTACGGCTGACCATGTTGCCTCTGGTCCTCCATCAGGTCTGGTTTGCCGTGAACGGCCGGACGATCATCAACGGTGTCTCGATGGAAATCGAGGAAGGCCCCCGCACCGTCATACTCGGGGCGAACGGGGCGGGCAAGAGCGTGCTCATGCGGCTTTGCCACGGCCTGCTGTCCCCTACGGCGGGGAGCATTGAGTGGCGAGGGCCCGCCAACGGCCGGCGGAGACAGGCGATGGTGTTCCAGCGGCCGGTCATGCTTCGTCGCTCGGCCCTGGCCAATATCGTCTACGGGCTGAGGCTCGCGGGTGTTTCGGAGCGCGAGAGCGAAATGCGGGCGCGCGACGTGCTCGAGGCCGTGGGGCTGGAGCGCGTTGCGGGACGCCCCGCCCGCGTGCTGTCGGGCGGCGAGCAGCAGCGGCTGGCCCTCGCCCGAGCGTGGGCGCTGGGCCCCGAGGTGCTGTTTCTCGACGAGCCCACCGCAAATCTGGATCCGGGCGCGACCCGCGATGTGGAAACGTTGATCGACCAGATACGCGCCGGCGGCACCAAGATCGTGATGACGACCCATAACCTGGGTCAGGCGCGGCGCCTCGGCGACGAAATCCTGTTTCTCAGCCGGGGCCAGCTCGTAGAGCGCGCCCCGGTAGACCGGTTTTTCAGCAAGCCGGCGTCGGCGGAAGCCGATGCCTTCATAAAAGGAGAACTGCCGTGGAATTGATCCGCAGACGATTGCTCAGCGCTGTCCTGTCGTTGCCATTGCTCATCGCCGCGCCGCTCGTGCCGGCGCAGAACTTCATCACCGTGGCGTCGACCACCTCGACCGAGCAGTCGGGGCTGTTCAAGCACATGCTTCCCGCGTTTCAGAAGAAGACCGGCATCGAGGTGCGGGTGGTCGCCCTCGGCACCGGGCAGGCGCTCGACATGGCGCGCCGCGGGGATGCCGACGTGGTCTTCGTGCACGCGAAAGCGGCGGAGGAGAAGTTCATCGCGGAAGGCCACGGCGTCAAGCGCCTGCCGGTGATGTACAACGACTTCGTGCTGATCGGGCCGAAATCCGATCCCGCAAAGGTCGCCGGCGGCAAGGACATTACGGCAGCGTTGAAGAAGATCAAGAACGACTCAGCGCCATTCGTCTCACGCGGTGATCGCAGCGGCACGCACATGGCAGAGCTGGCGCTGTGGACGCAGTCCGGCATTGATATCGCGGCCGAGAAGGGCCCGTGGTACCGCGATACCGGGCAGGGCATGGGACCGGCGCTGAACAGCGCGTCCTCCATGAACGGCTACATCCTGTCTGACCGCGCGACGTGGCTGGCCTTCAAGAATCGCGGCGACCTTACCATCGTGGTGGAAGGCGACAAGCGGCTGTTCAACCAGTACGGCGTGATCCTGGTCAATCCGGAGAAGCACAAGCACGTGAAGAAGGAGCAGGGCCAGGCTTTCATCGACTGGGTCGTATCGCCCGAGGGCCAGAAGAACATCGCCGACTACAAGATCGGACCCGACCAGCTGTTCTTTCCCAACGCCAACGACAAGGGGGCGTGATGGTACGGTCAATGGCAGGCTGCGTTGCGGGGGCGATGCTGATGGCGAGCCTTTCGGTCTCGGCGCAGGAGCCGGTGAGGCTCTACGCTGCCGGCAGCCTGCGCGTGGCGATGTCGGAAATCGCGGTAGCGTTCGAGAAGCAGGATGGGACCCCGGTCAGCAGGGAATTCGGCGCGTCGGGACTGCTGCGCAAGCGCATCGAGGACGGCGCTCCGGCCGAGGTATTCGCGTCGGCGGACCTGGGGCACCCGCAGGCGCTGAATGCCGCGAGACGGTCGGGCCTTGTCGTCGTGTTCGCTCGCAACCGCCTGTGCGCCCTTGCGTCTCCGAAGGTGAACGTAACGACGGACACGCTGCTTGGCGTGATGTCCGACCCGGACGTGCGCCTCGGTACGTCCACGCCCA
>DATFVY010000050.1:0-2880 GCA_035259925.1 Burkholderiales bacterium | reverse complement strand
GGTGGCGCGCGCGACTGGCTGGCGGCGCTGCGCGCGGGCTATCGCATGCGCAAGGCCGGCATGGCCGCGCGCCGTGACTTCCTCGACCTCATGACCAAAAGCGCGGGCGACGTGCTCGACGCCTGGTTCGAATCGGATGCGATCAAGGCCGCCTTCGGCTTCGACGCGGTGGTCGGCAACTACGCCAGCCCGTACGCACCCGGCAGCGCCTACGTGCTCCTGCATCACGTTATCGGCGAGGTCAACGGCCGGCGTGGGGCGTGGGGCCACGCGGTGGGCGGCATGGGGTCGATCACGCAGGCGATGGCGCAGGAGGCGCAGCGCCGCGGCGTCGAGATCACCACGCGCTGCGAGGTCCACAAGGTTCTCGTCGACGAGCGAGGGGCACAAGGCGTGCAACTCAAGGACGGCAGCATGGTGGACGGACGCTGCGTGGTGGCGAACGTCAATCCCCGGATGCTGTTCCTCAGTTTCCTCGACGAGGGCTTGCTCGATGCGGACTTCGTGCGGCGCATCCGCCGCTACAAATGCGGCTCCGCCACGTTCCGCATGAATGTCGCGCTCTCCGAGCTGCCCGATTTCACCTGCCTCCCCGGCAAGCACCTGCAGGCGCACCATCAGTCGGGCATCATCATCGGGCCCTCGCTCGCCTACATGGAGCAGGCCTACTTCGACGCGCGCACCTATGGCTGCTCGCGCGCGCCCATCGTCGAGATGGTAATCCCGTCCACGGTCGACCCCACGCTCGCGCCACCCGGCAAGCACGTGGCGAGCCTGTTCTGCCAGCATTTCGCCTATGACCTGCCCAACAAGCTCGACTGGGACGATATACGCGAGCCGGCCGCGGACATGGTAATGGACACCGTGACGCGGCACGCCCCCAACTTCAAGGCGGCGGTGCTGGGCCGCAAGATACTGTCGCCGCGCGACATGGAGCGTGAGTACGGGCTCATCGGTGGCGACATCTTTCACGGCGCTCTGACGCTCGACCAGATCTGGAGCGCGCGCCCCGTGCTGGGGCACGCCAACTACCGCACGCCCATCGAGGGGCTCTACCTGTGCGGGGCGGGCGCGCATCCGGGCGGCGGCGTGTCGGGGCTGCCGGGCCATAACGCGGCGCGGGAAATCGTGCGCGATCTGCGCCGGCGCAGGAAATAGCGGGAGCGGCCTTCCTATGCCCACCTATCGGGTCACGCCGGACTGCGAGCTGCACTACCTCGTGGACGACTACACGGATCCCTGGCGCGAGCCGGCGACGATCCTCATGCTCCACGGCAACGCCGAAAGCGGGGCGGCCTGGTTCGCCTGGGTTCCCCATCTTGCGCGCCACTGCCGGGTGGTGCGGCCCGACATGCGCGGCTTCGGCGCCTCGACTCCGATGCCGCGGAGCTTTCCCTGGACGCTCGATCGCATCTGCGATGACTATTTGAGCCTGATGGATGTGCTGGGCATCCGACGCTTTCACGTCGTCGCCGCGAAGATCGGAGGCACCATCGCCCGCCATTTCGCCGCGCGCCACGCCGATCGAGTCCTCACCCTGACCGTCGTGGGCACGCCGCCGCCGCGGCGCAAGGTCAACCCCAGCCGGGACCTGATCGAGGAGTTCGAAAAGAGGGGGGTCGAGCATTGGGCGCGCCGCACGATGGCGGGCCGGCTCGGCAGCCGCTTCCCTGCGGAGGGCGTCGAGTGGTGGATACGCTTCATGGGCCGCACCGCCGTATCCACGCAGCTCGGCTTCATGCCCACGATCGCCTACGCCGATATCACCGATGCCCTCCCGCGCATCCGCTGCCCGACCCTCGTCATTACGACCGAAGGCAGCGCCCTCGGTTCGGTCGAGGAAGTGCGCGCCTGGCAGCGCATGATCCCGCGCTCGGAGCTTCTCGTGCTGCCGGGCGATTCGTATCACGTTGCCACCAGCGACGCAGACGCCTGCGCCCGCGCCACGCTTGATTTCATCAAGCGGCATGCTGCCGCGTGATGGGTGATGCGAACTGAGACAAGAAGCCCGCTCTGCGCGCTCGCTCTACTTCTTGCTTTCGCGGTCGGTCTCGCGGGCTGCGGCGAGAAGGTGCCCCGGCTCGCCGCGGTCGGTCCGAACGACGTGATCGTCGCGTTTGGCGACAGCCTGACCTACGGCACCGGCGCGGCGGAGGCCGAGAGCTATCCCGCCGTGCTCGCACAGCTCATCGGTCGCACCGTCGTGCGTGCCGGAGTGCCCGGCGAGATGACCGCCGGCGGATTGGCGCGCGTGGCGGGCGTCATCGAGGAGCACCGTCCGGCGCTTGTGATCGTCTGCCTCGGCGGCAACGACATGCTGCGCAGAGTGGACGATGCGCAGATCCGTGGCAACCTGCGCGAGATCATCAAGGCGATCAGGGCGCGCGGCGCCTCGGTCGTGCTGGTGGGCGTGCCCAAGCCCGCGCTGATCACCAGCGCACCCGCCTTCTACGGCGAGCTGGCGCAGGAATTCGGCATACCTTACGAAGGCAAGATCGTCACCAGCGTGCTCTACAAGTCCGAGCTGAAGTCGGATTCCATCCATCCCAATGCCCAGGGTTACCGCAAGATGGCCGAAGCCATCGCGGAACTGCTCAAGAAAGCGGGCGCGGTATGAATGCCGTGAGAGCGGGAGGGCGTGAGGGCGACAGGTCGAGTACGAACTTCCCATGTCCCGATTTCCCGGCCTCCCGAACTCCCGGATGATGAGTTCCGCTCATCATCCGCGGCTGTCGCCGATCCGTCTGACTGTCCTGATGTGCGTGGCGGAGACGCTCAGCATGACCGGCTTCGCCGCCTTTACCACCCTGCTGCCGATGCTGCAGGGCGAGTGGAGACTGTCGAACTCGGAAGCCGGGCTCATCAGCGGCATCTTCTTCG
>DATFVY010000049.1:0-6599 GCA_035259925.1 Burkholderiales bacterium | reverse complement strand
GCCGAGCCCGCCCATGCCGCCCTGCGGCACGACGATGGAGGAGGCGGCCTGGCGGCGCAGCTCCTGCAGGTCCTTGACGGTACGCTCGACCGCCTCTTTCGCCGCCTCGGCGAACTCCTTCACCGCTTCTTCGAGCGATTGCGCGTCGATCTCGAAGTTGATCGGCAAGGTGCCGACCGACGTCATCAGCGACGCCTCGCCGACGTAGAACACCGGGCGGCTCTTGTCGTCGGAGCCGTCGCTCTTGATCGGCGTCAGCACGCGGATCGTGCCCACCTTGCGGTCGGTGATGATTTCCTCCCGGTAGAGGGACTGGGGGTCCATCCTGGGATCGGCAGCCTTGTCATCGGGCCTCTGCGCCATGTTCGCCTCGGTTTCCGTGGGTCTGTGATTGCAAGCCTAGCAGAATTAGAGGGCTGGCGAGGCGGGCGGTTTCAATCCTCGGCCGCGGCTTCCAGTGCGTCGGCCGCCGCGCGCGAGCCGTCCTCCCGGGAAACGTCCTCCCCGATCTTCCGTGCGCGCGCCGCCAGCTCGGGGGCCGCCAGCAGCGCTTTCAGACCCTGCGCCAGTGCGCGCGCATTCGCTCCGGCGAACGGCACGCTGCGGGCGACGCCGAGCCCGACCGCGCGCCGGGCGTTGTCGGGCTGGTCGAACGCGACCGGTGTAATCAGTTGCGGCCGGCCGGCGGCGAGCGCCTGGGCCAGGGTTCCGATGCCGCCGGAATGCACGACGGCCTCGGCGCGCGGAAACACCGCCGAGTACGGGAGGTAGTCGAATACCCTGACGGTCGCCGGCAGAGGTCCGAGGCTGCCCGGCACACTGCCGGTCAGGAGGATCGCGCGCCGGCCGAGCGCTTGCGCTGCCTCGGCCGCCGCGCGCCAGAACGTGCCCGCGACCATGACGGCCGAGGAGCCCAGTCCGAACACGAGCGGCGCCTCCCCGGCGGCGAGGAATCCCTCCAGCTCGGACTGCCTGCGGGCATCGAGCGGCGCGCCGTCGTAGCGCGGGAAGCCGCACACGACGGTGTTCGCCGGCCAGTCGGGCTGCGGCTGCGCCAGGAGTCGCGAGAAGAGCGCCAGGTGCAGCCGCGGCGAGTACTGGCCCTCGAATTGCGCCAGGGCGCCGGTCGCCGGAAGACCCAGCTCCGCCCGGAAGGCCCGCAGCGGCGCTTCCCAGCGCCGCACCATGGCGCGAGGAATGCGGAAGACCAGGCGGTAGACGCCGACGCCGAGCCGGCGCGCCCACCTCATCCAGGCCGCGGCGGGAAACAGCGACGGATCGAACGCGGAAAACATCGTGATCGGCGACAGCGCCGTGGAGGCCCACCGTAGTCCCTGCTTTTGCGCGAGCAGCGGACCGGTGAACGCGAGCGGATGGGTGACCAGCAGGTCGGCACCGCGGCACGCGCGTGCGAGGTCCTCGTAGGACTCGCGCAGATGCGACATGAACATGCCGCGCACCAGGAACTCGGGCCCGCGCCAGGGATCGACCAGCCGTTCCATGATCGCCGTCCTGTCGCCGAAGCCGGCCATGTCCGGCCGCATCGGCGCGAAATCGACAGCGGAAGCCGCGACGGGCTCGCGGAACTCTGCGAAGGTCGCGATCAAGGGGCTGTGGCCGCGGCGGAGGAGCTCGCGCGCCACGGCGATGTAGGGGTGCAGGTCGCCGAGCGATCCGAACGTCGCGAATACGATGCGCTTGGCCTTCACGCTGTGACCGTGAGTGGTGAGCGGAGAGTAGTCAGGGGGCTTGTGCGTGTCGCTGTACAACGACATTTCCAGCAAAACTATTGCCCGGAACTCTTGTCGTAACTTGCGATGTTAATGGCATACGCATGCCGTTGTAACGGATGCATCACTGGAGGAGTCTCCATGAACGCAATGAACGGTAAGAAATTTCTTGTGAAGAGCTGGGTGACTGCTCTCATCGCTGTCGCATTCGCGTGCTGGACCGGCGCGGCAACGGCGGAGATCGTATCCACCGAGCAAGCGCTGCAGCAATCGGATCGCGAGCGCGTCCAGGAAATCCTGAATCGCGCGGAGGTGGAGGACGTGCTCAAGACGCTGGGTGTCGCTCCCGGGGATATCCGGCAGCGCGTCAATGCGATGACCCCGGAGGAAGTCCGCACCGTTGCCGGCAGGATGGACACGCTGGCAGCAGGCGGCGACGCCAGCGCCACGGACTGGATCATCATCCTGCTGGGCGTCGTCGTCATCATCCTGCTGGTGTAGGACGCGCGGGCATTCCGGACTGCGCCGTCACGCGCTACGGGTGCGGCGCGTCGTGGCCATTCCGCACGGCGGAGGAGATGTCAGGAACGCATCTACAGGAGAAACCGAAATGAACGCAAACAAGCAATGTGGTGCGAAAAGCTGGATGGTGGCGCTGATCGCCGCCGTGTTCGCGTGTCTCTCTGGCGCGGCAACGGCGGAGATCGTGACCACCGAGCAAGTCCTGCCGCAAGCCGATCGCGAGCGGATCCACGAGTTCCTGAACCGCGAAGGCGTTGAAGACCGGCTCAAGCAGCTGGGGGTCGCTCCCGCCGAGGCGCGGAAACGCGTCGACGCGATGACACCCGAGGAGGTCCAGGTCGTTGCCGGCAAGATCGACACGCTGGCGGCGGGCGGTGCGCTCAGCACCACGGACTGGATCATCATCCTTCTCCTCGTCATCGTCATTCTTCTCATAGTCTAGGCCCGCGGAATCCTGCACGCGCGCGCATCACCTGTTGCGCGCGCGGCGCAGCGCCGGAATGCCGGGCCGCGCGCTCTTGCGCCGCTGCTCGAGCATGAACTCGGCGAGGAGGTCGGCGTCGCGCCTCCTCGCGGACGTGCGCCGTGTCACCAGCGCGATGGTGCGCAGGGGCGGCGGCGGCGCAAACGGGCGGGCGACCAGGCGCGTGCCCTTGAGGATGCCCGCCTTCAGCGTCACCTCCGGCAACAGGGTCACCCCGAGCCCGCCTTCGACCATCTGAATGAGCGTGGGAAGGCTGGTGGCTTCCACGTTGGGTTCCCCCACCCCGCGGCGCGGCCCGCAAGCCGTGATCACGTGCTCGCGCAGGCAATGGCCTTCCTCCAGCAGCAGCACGTTACCCGTGTCGAGCTTGCGGAGAGCAATTTCCTTTTCACGGGCGACCGATCCGTCTTCCCGCGCCACGAACCAGAATTCGTCCTCGAACAGCTCGCGCACGTAGAGGTCCCCGGTTTCATACGGCAAGGCGATCAGCGCGATATCGAGGCTGCCGGCGCGCAGCCGGTCGAGCAGCCGTTCCGTGAGGTCTTCGCGCAGATGGAGCTTGAGCGACGGGTGCGCGCGCCGCAGGGGCGGCAGCACGTCCGGCAGGAGGAAAGGGGCGATCGTGGGTATCGCGCCCAGGCGCAGCATGCCGGAAAGGGGCGCCATGGCGCTGCGGGCCGACTCCGCCAGGTCGGTCGCAGCCGCGAGGAGCTCGCGCGCGCGGGCCGTCACTTCCTCGCCGACGGCGGTCAGGCGTACGTGGCGCTTGTCGCGCTCCACGAGCTGCACGCCGAGGAGCCGTTCCAGCTCCTTGATGCCCGCCGACAGCGTGGACTGGGTGACGTGCTGCGCCTCGGCGGCGGCGCGGAAATTGAGGCGGTCGGCGAGCTCGACCAGGTAGGCGAGCTGGCGCAGGGAGGGGAGGGCGGGCATGGAAAGCTTCGCTTCAGTGACGGGTGACGCGTGACGACTGACGAGCCCTTTCCGCGCCCTGCGGCGCAGCAGACCCATCACCCGTCACTCATCACCCACCACGCCTTATCGAAATTATCGATCATTCTAACCGACATTATTCGTTGGAGCGATCACTCTGTCGGGGGCACACTGGCGTTGTCGATCAACCCAACGGAGAAACAGACATGCTGACAGTAGGCGACCGCATCCCCCATTTCGACCTCCAGGCGGTGGTATCCACCGACCAGGACAAGGCCTTCACCCGCATCACCGAGCGTTCCGATGCCGGCAAGTGGAAGGTGATCTTCTTCTGGCCCAAGGACTTCACCTTCGTGTGCCCGACCGAGATCGCGGCTTTCGGCAAGCTCAACCGCGAGTTCAACGATCGCGACGCCGTCGTCTACGGCGCCTCGACCGACAGCGAGTACGTGCACCTGGCGTGGCGCCGCGCGCACGCGGACCTGAAGGACCTGCCGTTCCCTATGCTGGCGGACATCAAGCGCGAGCTGTCGGGCGCGTTCGGCATCCTCGACAAGAAGGAAGGCGTGGCATTGCGCGCCACCTTCGTCGTGGATCCCGAGGGCGTGATCCGTTTCGTGTCGGTCAACGATCTGAGCGTCGGGCGCAACGTGGACGAAGTACTGCGCACACTGGACGCGCTGCAGAGCGACGAGCTGTGCCCCTGCAACTGGCAGAAGGGCGACGAGTTCCTCAAGGCCGCCTGACGGCGGCCAGTGATGAAGTGATGCGGTGAAGACGTGAAGTACATCACTGCATCACTGCCTCACCACATCGCCATCCAAGGAGACAACCATGTCACTGCAAGCACTGAGAGACCGCCTGCCCGAGTACGCCAGGGACATCAAGCTGAACCTGGGCGCGCTCGCGGCAGAACCGGTGCTGAGCGAGAAGCAGCGCGCGGGAACGTTCATCGCGTCCGCGCTCGGAGCGCGCAACCCGGAGGTCGCCGCGGCGATCCTGGCCGAATTCTCGCCCAAGCTCGAGCCGAAAGAGCTGGCGGCCGCGCGCGCCGCGGCCTCGGTGATGGCCATGAACAACGTGTACTACCGGTTTCTACACCTCGTGGAGAACGAGGAGTACGGCAAGTTGCCGGCCAGATTGCGGATGAACGCCATCGCCAGCCATGGCATTCCCAAGGCCGATTTCGAGCTGTGGTGCCTGGCGGTATCGGCGATCAACGGCTGCGGCACGTGCATCGACTCGCACGAGAAGATGGTGCGCAAGGACGGCATGACCGTGGAGCAGGTGCAGGCCGCCGTGCGCATCGCCGCGGCGGTGAACGCCGCCGCCGCGATACTCGATGCCGAGACGGCAGCTCAGCGGCAACCGGAAGCGATCGCCGCCTGATAACGACCGTGACCGGTGACCAGTGATCGGTGACCGGTAGATCCATCCGGACGGGCCCAACTGTGGGCCCGTTCTTTTTTGTCATCGTCCCGGGCTGCCCGCGCGTTTATCATGGGAGGACTCGAGGAGGCTCTCCATGAAGAAGCTCCCATTACGACTGGTGGCGGTCATCATCGCGCTGGCCCTCGCCGGCTGCGCCACGCAGCGGCCGGTGCTCTATCCCAACGCGAAATTGAAGCAGGTCGGCAACCAGGCGGCGCAGCGCGACATCGACGAATGCATACAGTTCGCGAAGGAGTCCGGCGTCGAGCACAGCGGCGGCGAGAAGGTGGCGAAGGGCGGGGTGGGCGGCGCGATCGTGGGTGGCGCGATAGGGGCGGGCGTGGGCGCGGTGCGCGGTGATATCGGCGGGCGCGCGGCGGCCGGTGCGGCCGGGGGCGCGGCCGGGGGCGCGGCCGGTGGGGCGCTCCGTTCCGGCGAGCCCGACTCCGTCTACAAGGGGTTTGTGCAGCGCTGCCTGCGCGAGCGCGGCTACGACGTCATCGGCTGGAAATGACCTGAAGTCGAAAGTCGGAAGGCGAAAGGCCCTTCATCGAGCCTACTTGCCCCCGGTGAACTTGAAGCGGCAGACGTTGCCGCCGCGCGCCATGCATTCCTGGTGATCTACCTTGCTGCCGGTGGCGGCGCCCATCATGGCGAGATCGAATTGGCAGATCTCGGGATTTTTCATCGCGAGTTCATGGAACACGCAGTTGTCCGCCTCGATCACCGGCGCCTTGTCTGAAGCGCCGACCATGCGCGCGTTGTAGCCCAGCTCGTCCATGATCCCGGCGAGCTTGCCGACCTTCTGCGGCCGGGTTTCAGCCCCCGGATGCCGGGCGCGCAGCTGCTCGCCGACCGCGGTGCCCATTTCCGCGAGCCGCTTGCGCAGCCCCGCCGCTCCGTGTTCGCGCGTGATCGCCTCTACCGCCAGCCGGGCAAACCACGAGTAGTGGCGGGGGAACATCTCCTTGCCCTTGTCGGTCAGGGCATAGAGTTGCTGGGGCCTGCCGCCGGAAGGCCGCGTCGCCGACGGCGTGACCAGGCCATCGGTGCTGAGCGTTGCCAGATGCTGCCTCACCGCATTGCGGGTGATGCGCAGCCGCTGCGCCAGCTCGTCCACCGTCAGCCCCCCCTTGTTCCGGATCAGGAGCTGCAGCAGCTCTTTCTGCCGTTTTCCGATGATTTCAAGCATCTAGAAGCTCATCCGTGGTAATCAAAGTATACCCCGATTCCTTCATATTAGACACTTTAAACATAAAATACTTGACAAAGCTTTTAAAGGGGTGGCATGCTTCGGTCGCCATACCGGCACCAACCGAAAAGGAGAGTCCCATGAAAGCAAGACCACGATCCCTATTGGCCGTAGCGGCGCTCGCTGTATTGCTCGCGCCGGCCGCGCCTGCGCTGGCGCAGCATCCCGCGCACGCCGCGGTGGAACCCGCCGGCGGAAAAGCCGCCGCCACCGGCGCAGCGCTGCGCGACCTGTGGGTAAGCCACGT
>DATFVY010000048.1:0-12131 GCA_035259925.1 Burkholderiales bacterium | reverse complement strand
CGGCACGCCCGCTTCGGCAATCGTCGGCACATCGGGCAGCAGCGGCGAGCGTTGCGCGGAAGCCTGCGCGAGCAGGCGCAGCCGGCCCTCCTTCACCTGCGGGAGGAGCTGGTTGGCGGCGCCGAGAAACACGTGGACGCGCCCCGGCAGGAGGTCGGCGAGCGCAGGCCCCGCGCCGCGATACGGCACGTGGATCATTTCAATGCCGGTGAGATACTGCAACATGGCCGTGCCCAGGTGCTGCGCGCTGCCGTTACCGGAGGAGGCGTAGTTGAGCGCCCCCGGCTTCGCCTTCGCGAGCGCAACCAGCTCCTGCACCGATTGGGCGGGCACCGAAGGGTGAACCACGAGCAGGAACTGGAAGCGCGCCGTCTGCGTCACCGGCGTGAAATCCGTGCGCGGATCGTACGGCGTCTTCTCCAGGTGCGGGATCACGGCCATGATGTTGTCCGTGGTGAGGAACCAGGTGTGGCCGTCGGGCGCGCTTTTTGCGACGAGGTCCGCCGCCAGCACCCGCCCGCCCGCCGTGCGGTTCTCGACGACGACGGGGTGCGGCCAGTTGATCCCGGCCGCGATGGTGCGCGCTATGGTATCGGGCGAGCCTCCGGGCGGCAGCGGCACGATCAGCCTGACGGGGCGCGAGGGATAGCTGTCCGCTCCCGCCGCAGCGGCGCAAGCCGGCGCCGCCGCCAGGGCGGACAATGCCCCGAGGAGCAGGAGGACTGATCGGGAAATTCGATCAAATAGATTCATTTAATTCGTTGGATCAATCAGGTGCCGTCGCTTATATTGGCATCGTAATCAACAGGAGACCGCCATGGCCATCGAAATCGGCATCGCCCCGCAAGACCGCAAGGCAATCGCGCAGGGATTGTCGCGCCTGCTCGCGGACAGCTACACGCTCTACCTCAAGACGCATAACTTCCACTGGAACGTGACAGGGCCGATGTTCCAGACACTGCACCTCATGTTCGAAACCCAGTACAACGAGCTCGCGCTCGCCGTGGACCTGGTGGCGGAGCGCATCCGCGCCCTCGGCCATCCGGCGCCCGGCAGCTACGCCGACTATGCAAAGCTCTCCTCGATCAAGGAAGCGAAAGGGGTGCCGAGCGCGACGAAAATGATCGCCGAGCTGGTGGAGGGCCAGGAAGCCGTGGTGCGCACCGCGCGCGAGGTGTTTCCCGTGGCCGAGAAAGCCAACGACCAGCCGACGATGGACCTGCTCACCCAGCGCATGCAGCTCCACGAGAAGACCGCGTGGATGCTGAGAAGCTTGCTCGAAAAGTAATCCCGCGCACCGCCGTCGGCGGCAGGAAAGTTCCGCGCCATGGTCCGACAAGGGGACCATGGCGCCTGCCCGTTCGCAGCAATCTCCCGATATCCGTTTGCGATATCATCGTCTGCGATGCAGCCATTCGCGACCGCCGCCCGCGGGACCGCCTGAGCGGCCGGCCCAGCCATGTTCCCTCCCGTGCCGCCGATCACGCGCGTACTGCTGGTGCTCAACATCGCGGGCTTCATCTGGCAGCAGTTCGATAACGATGAGCTGGTGGTCTGGTTCGCGCTGTGGCCGCTGACCACGCCGACCCTGTCCCCCGGCCCCGCCATGCCGGCCGGCTTCCTGCCCTGGCAGCTCATCACTTACAGTTTTCTCCACGGCAACGGCCTGCATCTGCTCGTCAACATGCTCGGGGTGTACATGTTCGGCTCCGAGGTGGAGCGGGTGCTGGGCGGCAGCCGCTATTTCATCTACTACTTCACCTCGGTGCTCGCCGCGGCCATCGCCCAGTTGGTGATGTCGGCCCTGGGTGGGGGCCCGGGCTATCCCACGATCGGCGCCTCGGGCGGCGTGTTCGGGCTGCTCCTCGCCTACGGCATGTTCTTCCCGCGCCGCATCGTCGTCCTGATCTTCCCGCCAATCCCCCTGCCGGCGCGCGTGTTCGTCATTTTCTACGCGGTGCTGGAGCTGTACCTCGGCGTCACCGGCACGCAGGCCGGCGTCGCGCATTTCGCCCACCTCGGCGGCATGCTCGGGGGCTTTATCCTGCTGCGCATGTGGCGGCGACCACGCCGATCCGGCTAGAGGGACGGGTGTCGGGTGTCGGGTGTCGAGGGGAAAATAAGAACCGGAACGGACCGTCGAGGGGTATCCACTCGTCCTTCGACCCGCGACCCGCGACCCTCGCTTTCCTACCGGCACCTCTTCCATGCCGGCAATTTTGCCGACGTATTCAAGCACGCCCTGCTGACGCGCCTGCTGATCGCGCTGAACGGGAAGGAAACGCCGTACTGCTACCTCGACACCCATGCGGGCACGGGGCGCTACGACCTGCGCCATCCGTGGGCGCAGAAGGTGCGCGAATATGAGAACGGTATAGCGCGGCTGTGGACGCGGCGGGACATTCCCGGTGAGCTGGACTCCTTCCTCTCGGTGGTGCGAGCCGAGAACCCGGACGGCAGCCTGCGCTTCTATCCCGGCTCGCCCCTCGTCGCCCGGCGGATCGCGCGCCCCGGTGACCGCATCGTGCTGAGCGAGCTCAACAAGAGCGATTTCGAGGAGCTGAAGACGTTGTTCGCGCGCCAGCGCCGCAGCGCCGTGCATCTGCTCGACGGCTACCAGGCGCTGAAGGCATTCCTGCCGCCCGCGGAGCGCCGGGGGCTGGTCCTGCTCGATTCCTCGTTCGACCGCGCCCGCGAATTCAACCGCATCGCCAGGGCGCTGAAGCAGGCCCACGCGCGCTGGCCCACCGGGATCTACGCCGTCTGGTATCCGTTGATGGAGGCTCCCGCCATGCGCGGCTTCGCGCGCGACGTGACGGCGACAGGCGTGCGCAAGATCCTCCGGCTCGAGTTCGATATCGCCTCGGTCAGTCCCGGCACGATCGCCGGCTGCGGCATGCTGGTGGTGAACCCGCCGTGGCGCTTCGACACCGAAGCCCGCGCGCTGCTTGATTGGCTGTGGCGCGCGCTGTCGTCCTCCGGAGGCGGCGGGTTCCGGGTGGAATGGCTCGTGCCTGAATAAACCCGTGACGACTGACGGCTGACGACTGGCAGCTAGGTTTCGCGCGCCCAGGTCGCGAGGATGAAGTCCTTCACCCACAAGTCTTCGGCGCCGAGGGTGGAGTGCATCAACGGCTGGCCCTCGCCAGCGTCGGCGCGCAAGCGGTGGAGCCGCGCCGAGCGCACGTTGGCCGTGCCGACTTCGAATCCGCTGCGCGCATAGCGATCGCGCTCGATGGCGATCTCGTGCTGCGGGGCCGAGGCGAACCAGATCCAGTCGGCCACGAAGCCGCGCGCCACCTGGTCGAGTTCGCGGAAGACCGCGTCATCAATCGCCACCGGTGGCGTCAGCGCTTCCAGGGCCGGTGGCTTCCCGCGCCAGACCCGGGCCCATTCCGGGCCTCCTTCCGTCGCATAGAGCTCCACGTCGCCCGGGCGCGGCCCGCGCAGCGCCCGCACCAGGGCGTCGCGCCCGGACGCGAGCGCGTAGCCGCGCCACTCGCCCTGCGCCACGCGCAACAGCGTGAGCGCCAGCACGAGGCGGCCGTTGGCCGTGACTTCCACGTAGAGCGGATGTTCGCCGCCGGATCGCGCCGCAATCCGGTCCTGAGTTTGCCTGGACACCCGTCCGTTGACGATGGTGGCGGCGCCCTTCTCGCCCGCCGCGACGTTGACCCATTCGGCGGCGAACTCGAGATCGGGGAATTCCTGGGACGCCTGCGCGAACACGGGAAAGGGAATGCCGCCCTCCACCTTGAGGTCGTAGCACAGCGCCTGCGCTCCGTGGTGCTCCGTCACCTCGTTCTTCAGGAACTGCGCGGACAGGAGCCGCCGCAGCCGCGCCTCGCAGGCGCCGAGCATCGGCTTGTCGCCGGTCACGGTCACGGTCGCGTGGATAATCATGGAGCGGCGCAGTGTAGCCCAACGGCACTATAATGGTTCCCAGAGGCCCCACTCCATGGCCGAATCCCGTTGCGACGTGCTCGTGATCGGCGGCGGACCCGCCGGCTCTACCATATCTGCGCTCCTCGCGGAGCGCGGGCGCGACGTCGTGCTGCTCGAAAAATCCCGCCATCCGCGCTTCCACATCGGGGAGTCGCTCCTGCCCTTCAACATGCCGCTGTTCGAGCGGCTCGGAGTCGGCAAGGAGATCGAAGCCATCGGGATGCCCAAGTACGGCGCGGAATTCGTCTCGCCCCTTTATGACAAGCCAGTGATGTTCGAATTCGTCAATGCGATCGGCAACCCCTTTCCTTCCACCTACCAGGTGCGGCGCTCCGAGTTCGACCACATCCTGTTTCGCAATGCTGCCCGCAAGGGCGCGCGCGCGATCGAGGGTTGCCGCGTAACCGGCGTCGAGTTCGAGCGCGGCGGCGCCGTGGTGGCCGCGCGCGAGGAGTCCGGCCAAGAGCGGACCTGGCGCACCCGGTTCGTGGCTGACGCGTCGGGCCGCGACACGTTCCTCGCGAGCCGCCTCGGGACCAAGGAGCGCAGCCGCAAGCACAACAGCGCCGCGATTTACGGGCATTTTTCCGGGGCGAAACGCCTGCCCGGCAGGGCGGAAGGAAACATCACTATCTTCTGGTTCGAGCACGGGTGGTTCTGGTTCATACCGCTTTCCGACGGAGCGACCAGCATTGGGGCCGTCTGCTGGCCCTCCTACATGAAGACACGCAAAACCAGCCCCGAGCAATTCCTGATGGATACGATCGTGCTCTGCCCGGAGCTGGCCGAGCGCATGCGCGGGGCGGAGCTGATCTCGCCCGTCACCGCTACGGGCAACTACTCCTACAACTCCAGCCGGGCCGCCGGAGACAACCACATCATGCTGGGTGACGCGTTTGCGTTCATCGACCCGGTTTTCTCCACCGGGGTGTTCCTGGCGATGCAGAGCGCTTTCGTCGGCGCCGATACCGTCGAGACCTGCCTCGATCACCCGCAGCGGGCCGCTCGCGCCCTCAAGGCCTACGATGCCAGCATCCGCCACGGCATCGGGTCATTCTCCTGGTTCATCTACCGTATTACCACCCCCGGCCTGCGCGATGTTTTCATGAACCCGAACAACCGCTTCCGCCTGCGCGATGCGCTGTTGTCGGTCCTGGCGGGAAACATCTTCCGGGGATCGCAGCTGGGGTTGAGAATTCTTGCGCTCAAGATCGTCTACTACTTCCTGAGCGCGGGCAACCTCAAGGCGAGCCTCTCGGCCTGGAGGAGCCGGCGGCGGGCGGCGCGTGAAATCGGCGCCGAAACCACCGCTGCTTGAAGATCCTTGGCGAATCGGCACCGGAGCCGCGTGACGCGACTCCGGCCCTTCCTGCGCGAATAGCGGGCGCGGGACTGCGCGACAGCACTCCGAGCTGGCCTGTTCTTGCCGGGCTGGCAATCACGCTGCTTTATCCGGTTCTTGCGCCGCCGGGCGCGCGCGCCGAGCAACTGCCGCTGTGGGAGGCCGGGGTCGGCGGCACGATTCTTTATCTGCCGGACTATCGCGGCGCGGACCAGGGACGGGCCTGGCTGCTGCCGTTTCCGTACCTGGTGTACCGCGGGGAATTCCTCAAAGCCGACGAGCGCCGCGTGCGCGGCCTGTTTTTCAAGTCCGAGCGGACCGAGCTCGACGTCAGCGTCAACGCGCAGCCTCCGGTCGACAGCAGCGAGAACGACGCGCGTCGCGGCATGCCGGATCTCGATCCCGTGCTGGAGTTCGGCCCTGCGCTCAACGTCTCGCTGCACCGGTCGGCCGACCGCAGAACGGAGATCGAGCTGCGTCTGCCCGTGCGCGCCGCGATCGCGACCGACCTGACGCACATGGAGTTCGCGGGATGGGTGTTCCAGCCCAATGTAAACGTGGACGTACGCGATCCTCTCGGTCTGGCCGGCTGGAGAGGCGGCCTTCTCGCCGGGCCCATGTTTTCCGACCACCGCTACAACAAGTACTATTACGCCGTCGATCCGGCCTTCGCCACGCCGGCCCGACCCGCGTACAATCCGGGGGGAGGATATGCCGGCACCCAGCTGATCGCGACTCTCAGCAGGCGGTTCTCGCAATACTGGGTCGGCGGCTTTGCCAGGTGGGATACGCTGAGCCATGCGGTCTTCGTGGAGAGCCCGCTCGTAAAGACCAGGCAATACCTCGCGGGAGGAGTCGCCGTGGCGTGGGTGCTGGGCGAATCGAAAACCAGGGTTGAAGCGCCAAGATAGGGGGCTCGGAATCCGTGTCAGGCACGCATCTCATCCTCATTCCGTCCTACAACACCGGCGGGCGGGTGCTGCAAACGGTGTGGGACGCCCGGCAAATCTGGCAGCCGGTGTGGGTCGTCGTCGACGGCAGCACGGACGGCACCCTCGAGCCGCTGCGCGCCCTGGCGCGCGAGGATCCTGCCATCCGGGTGCTCGCGCTGCCGCGGAACCAGGGCAAGGGGGCCGCGATACTGCACGGGCTGCGCGAGGCCATGGCGGCTGGCTACACGCATGCCCTGACGATGGACGCCGATGGGCAGCACCCCACCGACAAGATCCTCGAATTCATGTCGGTTTCCCAGGAAAACCCGGATGCCCTGATATTGGGGCTGCCGGTATTCGACGCCAGCGCCCCGCGTGTGCGCGTGCACGGGCGCAAGCTCTCCAACCTGTGCACGGACCTGGAAACTCTCGGCGCGGGGATCGGCGACTCGCTCTACGGATTCCGCGTCTATCCCATCGCGCCGCTGCGCGAGATCATGGAGCGGCAGCCGTGGATGCGCCGGTTCGATTTCGACGCGGAAGCCGCGGTGCGCCTGTGCTGGCGGGGGATACGTCCCATCAACCTGGTGGCGCCGGTGCGTTACTTCCGCCCGGAGGAAGGCGGCGTGTCGCACTTCAAGTACTTGCGCGACAACGTGCTACTGACCTGGATGCACATCCGGCTGATCCTGGAATCCCTGTTCCGGCTGCCGCTCCTGCTCGGCCGCCGCCTCGTCGGCCGTTAGCCGGAGCCGGCAGACGCCAGAAGAGAAAACCGGGTTCGCAAGACGCAACTGACGTCTGACATCTGACATCTGGCGTCTAGATCATTCCCCCATTCACGGGAATGATCTGACCCGAGATGTAGCTGGCCTGGTCGGAGGCGAGGAACCCCACCACCGCCGCGACCTCCTCCGGCGTCCCGGCGCGCTGCATCGGCACCAGCCGCTCGATCACTTCGGCCGTGAACGCGCCCTTGCTCATGCTGGTGGCGATGATCCCCGGAGCCACGGCATTCACGGTCACCCCACGGCTCGCAACCTCGAGCGCGAGCGACTTGGTGGCGCCGTGCAGCCCCGCCTTCGCTGCGGCGTAGTTGGCCTGGCCGCGGTTGCCGGTGATGCCGGCGACGGACGAGATATTGATGACGCGGCCCCAGCGCGTGCGGATCATCGGCATCAGCAGCGGCTGCGTGACGTTAAAGAATCCGTTCAGCGACACGTCGATCACGCGCGACCATTGTCCCGGCTTCATCGCGGGCATCACCGCGTCGTCGTGTATCCCCGCATTATTGACGACGACCTGGATCGGGCCGCCTTCGAGCAGCGCTTCCAGCGCCGCTCCGGTTGCGGCGCGATCGGCCACATCGAACTGCGCCGCCGCCGCCGAGCCGCCGCCGCCGGCGATCTCCGCAGCCAGCTGCTGCGCCTGCTCCAGCCGGCTGTTGGCGTGCACGATGACGTGCAGTCCGTCGGCAGCGAGCTTGCGGCAGATCGCCGCCCCGATGCCGCCGCTGCCCCCTGTCACCAGCGCTCGTTTCATGCTGGATGGAACCACAGATGAACACGGACAAACACAGATAGACTCAAAGAGATTTCCCCTTTACTTCTATCGGCGTTCATCGGCGTTCATCGGCGTCGCAGCTGCGTCGAGCACCACCGCGGCCCGCCCGCTCAGCACCTCGATCTCGCCCACGCGCACCTCGAAGCGGTAGATGACACGCCCACCGTCGCCCGCCTCCCGCGCGGCCTCGACTATCAGCTCGCCATCCAGGTCGTCGAGGCGGTGCCTGCGGCAGATCACTTCCCGCAAGCTCGCCAGCAATCCCCGGCGCGGCTTGCCGAGCGCCGGCCCGGCGAGGCCGCCGTGCACTGCCATCGCCTGCGCCGCGTATTCGATGCCGCAAAGTGCGGGCAGGTGGCCCTGGGCGCGCAGCGGATTGTCCGGATTGAGATGGGTGCGGCTCACGCAGCGGATGCGCGTCGAGTCCCACTGTGTGACGGCGTCGAGCAGGCACATGGCGCCGGCATGGGGTATCAATCCCGCGATCTCGGCGCGGCTCAGGCGCACGGCGCCACCGCGATCCGCAGGTGCGTTCCCGCGACGTAGCCGAGGATCACGGTCGCGCGACCCTCGCCCGCGAGCGCTGCCAGCAGGGGAAGACTGCGCGCGGCCGGCACCGCGCAGCGCAGCGCCTCGAGCCCGGCATCGTCCATGCGGGTCGCGTCGGCGTCGCGCGGCACGAACTCGATATCGAGGGCGGCCGTGGCGCGGGATGTCGCGCGCGGCGCGAGCACTAGCGCCACGCCGAACTCGCCGCCTACCGGGCGCGCGGAATTCAACGGCTCCGGGTACGGGTGGTCATAGGCGATGAGCGCCACCGGGCCGTCCCCGGCCCCGGTCTGCACCGTGGTCTCGAGCAGTCCGGCCGCGAAGCTCGCGTCATGACAGCACAGGCTGGTCGAGGCCTGACGACACTTCGCCGCGATGCTCCAGTATCCGGCTACGGCGTTGTGCACGGAGTTGTGAAATCGCGTCGGAGAGACCTGCCGCTCCGGCGAGGCGAGTGCCTCAAAAATGTGGTGCACGTTGTCGCAATCACCGCTCGACGATGCGAAAACGGTCGCCATCGTCGCGATATCGCGCCCCGCTGCCCCCACGGCCTCGGACCCGGCGGCCAGCGCGAGCTTGACCGGCGTGCCCACCCGGCGCCGCTCCGCTGCCGGGAGCAGCTCGCTCGCGGCCGCCGCCGTGGGTGCCCGCGTGTAAGCGCCGAATCCCGCCAGCGTGGCGCGGCTCGCCTTCCAGCCCGGGAGTCCCGGCCCGGCAAGGCCCACGCCCTCGGCGAACACGCGCATCAGTCGGCCGCTCCCAGCACGATGCTGCAATTGCTGCCACCGAAGCCAAACGAGTTGCTCAGCACCCGCCTCACGCGGGCCTCGCGGTTGGCGAGCAGATAGTTGCTCCTCAAGGCGGGGTCCACTTCGCGGGTGTTCGCGCTGCCGGGCATAAGGCCGTTCTCGATCGCGAGGATCGAAATGATCGCCTCGGTGATGCCGGCGGCGCCGAGCAGGTGTCCCGTCGCGCCCTTGGTCGAGCTGCAAGGCGTGGTTCCATTGAACATCTGCCACACCGCGCAATCCTCGGCGGCATCGTTGGTGCGCGTGCCGGTACCGTGCAGGTTTACGTAATCGACGGCGGCGGGCGAGAGGCCGGCGCACTGGAGCGCCCGCTCCATGGCAAGCCGTGCCCCGAGACCCTCCGGATGCGGTGTTGACATATGGTGAGCGTCGCTGCTCTCCCCGACGCCGAGCAGCAGCGCCTGACCGCGGCCGGTCGGACTGCTGACCCTCTCGAGCAGGGCGAAGCCCGCGCCCTCGCCGATCGAGATGCCGTCGCGCGCGGTGTCAAACGGGCGGCACGGCCCGCTCGACGTCAGCTCGAGGGAATGAAAGCCGTAGAGCGTGGTGAGGCACAGCGAGTCGACGCCGCCCACGACCGCGGCATCGCAAACGTTCAGCGCGATCATGCGCGCCGCATTACCGAACACCTTGGCGGTCGAGGAACAGGCCGAGGAAATGACGAACGCGGGTCCGCGCAAGCCCAGGTAACGGCGCACGAAATCCGCCAGCGAGTAGGTGTTGTGCGTCTCGTGGTAGCGGTAATCCGGCGGGAGCGCGCCGGTGCCCGGCTCGCGGCGGCGGTAGGCAAGCTCCGTTTCCAGGATGCCGGACGTGCTCGTTCCCACGAAGACGCCGATGCGCGCGGCGCCGTAGCGCTCGCGCGCCGTCGCGACGGCGGCCGCGAACCCGTCGAGCTCGAGCCCAAGCTGCGCCAGGCGGTTGTTGCGGCAATCGTAGCGGCCAAGGTCGTCCCGCACCGGGATGTCCTCCAGGCCCGCGACTCGCCCGACGTGGGTTTCGATACCGACGGCCTCGAAGTCGCAGCGGGCGAGTCCCGAGCGCTTTTCGAGCAAGGCTTCGAGCACCGCCCGCGAGCCGGCGCCCAGGCAGTTCACGATGGAGTAGCGGCTGATGGCGAGCGGCTGCACGAGGGGATTTTAGCAACAGGAGGCGATCGGGTCAGGCTCCTTTTCGCGCGACGAACAGGACGTTGGCGAACGGCGTGCCTGCGTCCATCGGCTCGGCGGTGACGCTGAAGTGAAGCCCTCCGAGCAAGCGGGTCCAGTCCATCGCGCTGCGGTAGCACAACGGGTCACGCAGGCGGCCTCGTCCCGCCTGCAGCAGGCGCTCGCTCCAGCGCGACATCTGGAACGCCAGCCCCCCTCCCGCATCGGTTTCCCGCAATAACAGCGTTCCGCCCGGCTCGACGGCCGCCGCCGCCTTTTCGAGGACGCGCTCCTGCTCGGGCCTCTCCAGATACATCAGCACGTCAAAGAGGACAACCACCGGACTTGCGGGGAAATCGGCGCTACGCACATCGCATAGCGCGATGGTCGCGCGCCCGGCCAGTGCGCGCCGCGCGGTTATGACCCGGTCCGCACGAAATTCGAAGCCGTGGAGGAGAAGATTGCGCGGCGGTGGCGGCCACCCGGTCGGCCACTGCCCGCGCTCATACTGGTCTGCGGCGGCGGCAAGCAGCGCCAGCAGCACGCCCTGGCCGCATCCCAGGTCGAGCAGCCGCCCCCGGTCGGGAAGCAGGCCGCGGCGCAGCAGCGCGAGGAACACCGCGTCAAGGCGCAGTTTCCAGCGGGCAAACTGCCAAGGGTATATGCCCGCCGGGAGAAAAAGGCGGGCCGCGGCGCGAAGCAGTGTCCTAAGCTGCGGATCCACCGCATGCGGCCGGCAGGGGGACGGATCTCAAGCCGGCCGCCGCCAGTCGCTCAAGCAAAGCCGGCAGCACGGCCAGCACCACTGGCTCGCCGTGGCGCGTGCGCATGCGCCCGCTGTCGTGCAGCAGCAAGAGGTCTCCCGCCGCGAGATCGCGCGTCAGCCGCCGCAATACCAGCGCCGGATCGCTGCTTATTCCGTCCAGGCCGCGCCGCGTCCACGACACGTAGCGCAGGCCGCAACGCGCAAGCACCGGATCGAGCAGGGGGCTGCGCAGCCCAACCGGAGCGCGAAAGAACGAAGGTGGCTGGCCGCTGATGGCGGCAAGCGCCTGTTGCGCCTCTTCCACCTCCCGCCTGAGCCGGCTCATACCGAAGCAGGCGAACACCCACGAATGTCGCTGGCTGTGGTTCTCGATGCTGTGGCCGCGGCGCGCAATCTCCTTCACGATTTCGGGAAATGCCATGGCCTTCGCGCCGATGCAGAAGAAGCTCGCCCTGGCATGATGGCGATCGAGCAGGTCGAGCACCCGTCGCGTCACGTCCGGGTCCGGACCATCATCGAAAGTCAGGCATACCTCGTTGCGCCGTGCCGCTGCAGGCGGGAGCCGGTTCAGGTTGGGCCCCAATATCCGTGCGCGCGGCCAGAACACCGCTCCAAACAGGAACAGGTGGTTGCCGGCAACCAAGGCGAGCGCCCACGGCCAATGCATCGGCACGATGGCCACGGCAACGACAGCCGCTGCGTGCAGCAGGAGGCTCGCCCGGATGGCTGCGACGGGTCGCCACTTGCCGGCGCCGGATGCCGTGTAGGAGGTCATAAAGCCCGCCTATTCTGTCCGTCCTCGCCCCGGCGGTGAAGAACAGCCGAGAACAGCAGGGCCAGGATCGCCCCCAGGCCCACCGTCGAGCCGATCGCATGGAGCACCGGCACGCTCGAAAACGACAGCAGGCCGAAGCCGATCATCGTCGTCACCGCTGCGAACAGCAACGATACGATCGTGCGCTCGCGATCGGTCCCCGATGGCGCCTGCCGGTCGAAAAACAGGGAATAGTTCGATCCCACGGCCACTACCAGCAGCAGTCCCACCAGGTGAAATATGGAAAGCTCCCGCCCGCCCAG
>DATFVY010000047.1:0-7297 GCA_035259925.1 Burkholderiales bacterium | reverse complement strand
TGCGCGGCCTTGAGCAGCCGCTGGCGCGCCATGAGGATCGCGTTGTCGGTCGAGACCAGGTTTTCCACGCTGCGGTCCGCGATGGTGCCGATGCTTTCCTGCACCGATGCGTCCTGCATTGCAAGTCCCTTGACCCCGTTGTAGTGGCGGCCGCTCTTCTGCGCGGCGCGGTCGATGAGGTAGTCGTTAGCGCGGTTCGCCACCGGGCGGAAGCTGCCGGGTATCAGCGTGGCATGGACCCCGTGGCCGTCCTTCATCAGCTCGACGTCCTTCTCGGGTATGGGCGCGGTGGGGTGGAAGGTCATGGTCCACGCCATGCAGTTCTCGTCGTCCATCGGAACCCACGCGTGTCCGTTCAGCGCGTTGTTCGCGTACGGCGGGATCAGCGTGAACCACGGCATGATGAACTGCGTGATCCGCCAGTAGTACTTGCCGGGCTCGGCGTCGCGCCGCGCGCCGATGATCAGCCCGCCCGGCGCGTCGAGGATATCGAAGGTGGTCCTGACCGACTTGACCATCCGCGAGCCCCCCGTGTTCTTGTGGAACGGGTCGGTCGCCATGTCGCCCCGGTGGAGAAACGAGACATGGCTCGAATCGATGCCACCCTCGAGCGCCTGCAGGTAGTTGCTTTCCTGCCAGCGCTTGGTGATGAGGCGGTGCGAAGGCGGCAGGTTCACCCACTCGTAGCTCGGCACGGGCGGCTTGTGCGCGGGCGGTCCCATGTAGGCCCAGATGACTCCGCCCGCCTCAATGCAGGGATAGGACTTGAGCTTGATGCGCTGGCGCATGCCGCTCTCCTCCGCCTCGGAGGGCAGGTCCACGCAGTTGCCGTTCACGTCGTACTTCCAGCCGTGGTAGGCGCAGCGCAGCCCGCATTCCTCGTTGCGCCCGAACCACAGCGACACGCCGCGGTGCGCGCAGAACTCGTCGATCAGCCCGAGACGCCCCTCCGTGTCGCGGAAGGCGATCAGTTTCTCGCCCAGCAGCTTCACGCGCACTGGAGCGCAGTCCCGCTCGGGCAGCTCCCAGTCCAGCAGCGCGGGGATCCAGTAGCGCCGGTACAGCTCGCCCATCGGCGTGCCGGGACCCGTCCGGGTAAGCAGGGTATTCGTCTTGTCGTCAACCATAGAAGTGGCTCGTTTCTCGTTGCTCGTTGCTCGTCTCTCGTAGCTGACAGGTGACAGCTCCTCAGTATTATTTCTCGCGAACCCGGGCGCTGTCGATATCCACGTTGCGGAACGCCAGGAGCCGGGTCAGCTCGCGTGTACTTTTCACCTTGTCCAGGCGCCACAGCAGCGCCGTGAGCTCGGCCGCGCGCTTCGCGCCCGCCACCGGCTCGACGCACTCGCGCAGCTTGGCGTTCAAGTCCTCGTCAGTGAAGGGATTCTTGTGGTGCCCCGGGAACGGCCGCGCCTCGCCGTGCACGACGGCGCCGTCGTCCAGCTCGATCTCGACGCGCGACAGGTAGCCCATCTCCACGCGCTTGTGCTTGCCCATCGCGTGCGAGCCCAGCTCCGGGGCCGGAGTGCAGGTGACTTTCCTGATAAAGGCCTGCCGCTCCGGCTTCAGCACCACTTTCGGGCTGAAGCTTTCCGCCGTGATCCTCCCGTCCAGCACTGCCGCCGACACGACGTATGGCAGCGAGTGATCCGCGGTCTCGCGCGAAATGGGGTTCCACGGGTCCTGCCGTATCTTCACCAGGTGGTCGTAGGCTCCCTCCTCCGCGAACACCCGGATCTGCCGGATGCGCGACAGGTCCTTGATTTGCGAGCGGGCCTGCAGCGCGGCCTGTATCGCGCTTTGCGCCACCGACCCGACCGGCCACCGCTTCATGAACGCCTCGTTCACGCGGGTAAGCGGCCTGGCGGGGTTCAAGCGCTCCCGCAGCACCGGAACGGGATCGTCCTTCATGCTCATCTTCTGGACGAAGCCGAACTTGCCGGAGAACGGCCTCACCGCCGCCTCCGCTCCCACCTGCGCGAGCAGGCAGGCCTGCAGGGAATTGCGCACGGCGTCGGCGCCGTTGAAGCGCTTCCACATGGAAAGGTCGCCGCGCTGGTTGAGCTCGCCCGATTCGATCTCGTCGCTCGCGAAATGGGGAACCACGGTCATCCCCATCGCCTCGCGGGCCTGCCCGGCGTCGAGATCCAGCAGCCGCGCGATGGCCGCGGTGGCGCCGAGCTGCATCAGGTTCGTATAGTCCCAGCCGCCCGGCGCGGTCGAGAACGCGTCAAAGGCCGCTCCCACCATCTCGTAGCCGACCGCAACCGCCGACAGCAGCTCCCGCCCCGGCGCGTCCGTCCATTCGGCGGCGGCGATCACGCCGGACAGGATGTCGCTCGTATGCCCGCTGTTGCGCCGCCCCACGAAGAAATCGTTGTAGTCGTGGCACCTCAGCAGCACGCCGTTGGTGAAAGCCGCGAGCTCGGGCGTCGCCCGCTTCGGCGTCCCCCAGATCACGCAGCCGGAACCGTTCGTCGCAAAGCGGTAGGCGTGCTTGCGCGCGTTCTGCGCGGCGGGATGCCGCAATGCGGCTATCGAGACGGCGATGGAATCGATGAGCGCAGCCTTGGCAGCGCGCCCGGTGCGCGCGTCGAGCTTG
The DNA here is from genome assembly GCA_035259925.1 of Burkholderiales bacterium. Taxonomy (GTDB): domain Bacteria; phylum Pseudomonadota; class Gammaproteobacteria; order Burkholderiales; family SG8-41; genus SG8-41. The sequence goes on along the minus strand of DATFVY010000047.1, from coordinate 4,695 downwards.
CCGGAAACCGACGCGACGTAGTTTCCGATCAGCTCGCCGATTTCGTCGCGATGCTTCTCCGTGCCGGCCATGCTCCCCCTGGTCAGTGACGACTGATGACTGACGAACAAGAATCCGTGCTAACGCTTTTCGGCGACGACCCGGCCCTTGGCGTTGACGTACACCCGGTAGCGGTTCTTGTCCTTGCACGTCACGAGGTAGTCGTCCTCCGCCACGCGCTGGGCGGTGACCACCTGGCCGCAGGGCAAACCCAGCAGGGCGATAGTGGAGGTCAGGTCCTTGGAAAGCGATTCCGCCGCGCTCGCCGTCCCCGCGCTCAACGCCGTAGCCACAGCCATCAAGACCCAGCGCATCATGGATTTCATCATAGCTCTAACTCCGGTTTTCGTTCACCAGTCTTTGAAACTTCGCCGGGTCTGAAAGGATGCTCCAGATCGCCTCGCGCGACTGGACGAGGTCGTTCGCCAACCGGGCGTCGCGGTCCTGCAGGAGGGAAAGCACCTTGATGATCAGCAGGTCGTAGGGCTGCCGCAGCGCGGCGAGTGAAGTCCTGTTCGCGCCTCCGTGATGCGCCTCGAACTGCGCCAGCAGATCATCAACCTGGTTCTTGAGCGTGAGCTTGGTGAAAACGCCGATCGCGTCGGTGTCCTTGAGCCGCTTCTCCAGGGCGTTCAGGTCCAATGGCGGCTGGGCCGGGGCGGCGGCCGTCTGCTTTTTCGGCGCCGGCTCCGCAGGCGCCTTCGCCGCAGGCTTTTCCGCGCCGGGCGGCGTGGCCGGCGCAGCGGGTTCGACGGTGCGAGTGGCAGGCGTATCCGCAGGGGGCGGCGCTGCCGGCGGGGCCGCTGGCTCGGGCGCGGCCGGCTTGACCTCCGGCGCAGGGGTCGGGGCTCCCTGCGCCTCGGCCAGGGGTTTCTTCGGCGCATCCGCTTCTACCCCGGCGGCGGGCGGCGACGCCCGCTCGAATGGCGCGCAACCCGCCGTGGCGAGCAGAACCAGCAGCCCGGCGGAAAGCAGCGGGAGCATGTCCTTGCGGCGGACCGCCTCGTTCAATCAGTCACCTCGATGGTTCCGCTCGCGATGACCTTCAGCACGCTGACGCCGGACTCGAGATTGGGTGCTGTCACTTCCTGGGTCGCCGCGCGCGCGACCGCGAATCGCGGCTGGGGGCCCTCGTAGCCGGTGGCCACGTTCAGGCGCACGAGCTTGTAGCCGCGCCCGGTGAGCGCCGCCTTGAGAATTTCCGCGCGCGCCTTGAAGGCGCGAATCGCTTCGACGGAGAGCTCGTCGTGAACCGCGCGCCGGGCTTCGGGAGAGACCGAAAAACCCAGGCTGGCGAGCTGCATGCTCGCCTGCAGCTTGCCGATCAACGCGGACGCGGCGTCGAAGTCCTTGCTCTCGATGCGGATCTCGGCGCGGCCGCGCCAGCCCTGCAATGCGTTGCTCTTGGAATAGACCGGGAAAACCTGGTTGTTGCCCGAGCGCACCCGCACGCCCTTGTAGTCCTTCGCCACCCGCAGGGCCTCATTGACGCGCTTGTTGACGGCGTCAGCCAGGGCCGCCGCGCTGGCGTCGTTCAACTCGACGTAGAGCGTCGCGTTGAGCAGGTCGTTCTGCACCTCGCGCTGCGCCTCCGCCTGGAATTCCACGGCGTTATAGCGCGGGTCGGCAGACTCCGCGGCGAGGGCCGCCGCGGCCGGTGGCAGCAGCAGGGCCAGTGCGATCAGCCAGTGGAGAGGCTTCATGGCAAAGACCGGCTCAGGGTTCAAGGTTCAAGGTTCAAGGTTCAAGCTTGGGGCAACAAGACCCGGTCACTGGTTCCCTCTTTGGCACTCGGCCCTCGAACCTTGACCCTTATGACTCGCGTCAGTCGTCGCTGCAGCGGCTCACTTCGCCGGCTGCCACCCGAGCGCGCGATCCCGGGATGCAGCGACCTGCTCCGCAGTCATGCTCGCCTCCAGCGCATCGCGCTCCTTCTCCGCCGCGTCCCGAAACCTTCCGGGCGGAAACCTCTCCGCCGCGACTGAATACCAGAAATGCGCAGCCGCCTCGTCTTTTGCGACCCCGCGCCCGTGCCGATACATGGAGGCGAGGTTGGCCTGGCCCGCGGCATTTCCCTGCTCGGCAGCCAGACGCAGCCACGTCACGGCCGCGCCGTCGTCTTGCGCGACACCACGTCCCGCCCGATACGCAATGCCCAGGTACGCCTGCCCTGCGGCGTACCCCTGCTCGGCCGCAAGGCGCAACCATTTCGTGGCCTGTGCTTCGTCCTTCGGCACCCCGCGCCCCTCCATGTAGAGGGCGCCCAGGCTTGCCTGGGCCGCGGCGAATCCCTGCTGCGCCGAGCGCTCGTACCATTTCGCGGCCTCGGCATCGCTGCGGGTAACGCCCCGGCCGTTGCGATGCAGGGCGCCGAGAATATACTGCGCCCGCGCATTCCCCGATTCCGCGAGCTGCCGGAACGTCGAGGCGGCCGCTTCGTAGTCGCCGCGCCGGTAGGCTGCCACGGCCGTAGCCATCGAGAGGAAATCGTCCACCCCTCCCTGGGCGGCGCCGCCCGGTTTCGCGGACGAGGCGGACGGCCTTTCGACGATGATCAGCGCCAGCGATCGCTCCGCCTCGGCAATCATGTCGGCGGCGGATCGGGCGTTGCCCGCCGGCCTCCCGGAAACCGCGAAATCCAGCCCTGAAATCGAGCGCAGAAACTCGATCAGGTAGTTGGACTTGATCGCGTAGTTCACGTTCTGCGGGAGAACGCCGGTGCGGTCCACCACGCGCTTTCCGCCAAGCACGCTCGCGGCGATGCCGACCACCTGGCCGTCAGAGGACACGATGGGACCGCCGGAATTGCCGGGCTGCAGCGGGTTGGTGATCTGGAAGGTGGTCGGGTCGTCCAGCAGGCCGGTGAGGCTGCTGATGATGCCGTTCGTCACTTTGGGCTCGAAGCCCTGGATCGTGACCAGCGGGAAGCCGAGGGCGTAGACCGTATCTCCGCGCCGCACCCCCGATGACGCGCTGACCGCGAGAGGTATCGTGCTTGCCTGGACCTTCAGCAGAGCGAGGTCGTTCGCCCTGTCGACGCGCTGGATGACGGCCGGGAGCTCTCTTCCGTTTTGCGGCCTGACCCGGATTGCGGTGCTGCCCGCGACGACGTGGTAGCTGGTGACGATGTGGCCGTCACCGGTCACGAAGAACCCGCTGCCGGTGCCTACCGCGGCCGCCACCGGACACGCGAGAGCCGCCAATAGCGGCAAGCAGAACGCGGGCAGCGCGCGCATCACGGAAAAACTAGTCGTCCGACCAGCGCCGGCGGGGTCCGGAGTACTCGATATCCTCGGGGATCTCGTCCGCGTCGTCCAGCGGTTCTTCGAACTTGTCGAGCTCCCGCAGCAACGCCTGCAGGCGTATCTCGGCGGTCGAATCGCGGTCGCTCTGGCTGGACAGTTTCTTGACGACGCGGGACGCGCCCTCGAAATCGCGCCTGCTCTTGATCGGCCGCGCGCGTGCCGCGGATTTTCTACGTGCTGGCTTGTTCATGGCGCTCGACAGAACGCGTCACTTGTCACTCGACCCTCGACACCCGGTCAGACGGTAAACACGTGCGGATTCGGTATGTTGAGCTCTTTCTGCAGGAAGCGCCTTGCATCATCCGGGGTCAGGAAGTATATCGGTTGCTGATTCTTGTCCACGAGAATGTGCCGTGCGGAATACTTCTGCATCGTCATCTTGCCGACGATGTAGCCCTTGGTGCCCTGCAGGGCGATATACCAGTGGTCCGGCGCCTCGGACGCAAGTCGCTTGGCCGCCTCGAGATCGAGCGTCTTGCGCCCGTGGCGGCTGAGCCACTCGGTGATTTCGTCAGCTTTTTCCCCGCCGCCCCTGTTCTCTTCGCCTTTTTTCATACCCCTGTATGAAAACACGGTTGCGCGAGCCATTCTGCCTCAACGGGCTCGAGTCGGGGGCACTATTTCGAGACTGGGGGGCGGGAGGCAACTCCTCCCCCATACCCCTTGCATGGGGACCGTTTCGGCCGTTCCGAACGGCCGGGAGCCCTACCGGGGCACGCTTGACGGATACGGACTAGGCGGGCGGTGGAGCGGGCGTGGCGGCGGGCAGCGACGCGGCCGTGGCAGCCGGCGCTGCCGCGACGGGGGCTGGCCGGCGGCGCTCGGCGCCTGGCGCGATGCTCAAGCGGATCTCCTGCGCCAGGCGCGTGAGGTCCTCGATGAGCCTGCGATCGTGCGCGCGCCTCTCCGCGCCGTGGGACCGCGGCTCGATGCCGAGGCTTTCGAGGCGGCGCCAGATCGGCTGCAGGGCGCGCTCCGGATCCATGAAGAACTCGCTGCCGCGGATGCGCTCGAATTTCCATCCCACCCGCTCGAGCACCGCCTGGCGCGCCATCGCCTCGGGAATCCTGTCGAGCGGAAGGTAGCGATCGCCGTCGCATTCGATGGCGAGGCGGCTCTTCGCGCCCAGCACCACCAGGTCGATGCGGTACTTGCCGACCCGCCAGTGCGGAAACACCCGGTAGCCGCGCTTCACGAGCTCCGCCAGCACTCGCTGCTCGAAGTCGGATTCGGCGCGCGCGCCGCCCTCCTCCAGCTTGCGCATCGCCGCGGAAGGATCGATCGCGTGCTCGATCAGGCGCCGGCGCAGATCCCCCGGCTTCAGGTCCGCCTTGGTATCGAGGGAATGCAC
>DATFVY010000046.1:0-4965 GCA_035259925.1 Burkholderiales bacterium | reverse complement strand
ATCGCCGCCCTGGGTAATTTCTGGCTCGGCCTCGTGCTGGCCCCGCTCGGAGTGGCGTTGCTCGGGCTCGCGATCGAGTACGCGGGCATACGCAGGCTCTACGCGGCAGGGCACGATTACCAGCTCCTGTTCACCTTCGGCCTGTCACTCATCCTGGCCGAAGCCATCATCATCATCTGGGGCCCGGTCGGGATCAGCCAGCTTCCCCCCGACATCCTGCGCGGCGGAGTCGACCTGGGCTTCACCTTCTATCCCAAGTACCGCCTCTTCGTCATGGTGGTTGCGGGGCTGCTCGTAGTCGCCACCTGGCTTTTCCTCGAGAAGACGCGCTACGGGGCGATCATGCGCGCCGGCATCGAGAACAAGGAGATGGTGTCGCTGCTCGGCATCGACATCCATCGGCTCTTCACCGTCGCCTTCGCGCTCGGTGCCTATCTCGCCGGGATCGCGGGCGCGCTCACGGCGCCGATTCGCGGCCTTTCCCCCGGCATGGGCGTGGACATGCTCGGTATCGCCTTCGTCGTGGTAGCGCTGGGCGGCATGGGAAACATACTCGGCGCCATCGCAGCAGGCCTGCTGATCGGGGTCGCTCAGGCGATCGTGGCCGCCTACTGGATCGAAGCCTCGGTCGTGGTGATCTATCTCGTGATGGCCGCCGTCCTCGTATTCCGCCCACAAGGGCTGTTCGGAATCAGGTGACCGAGAGGTAACTGAGGCGATGAGCCGCGCCACGCTCGCCATTCTTGCCGCCGTGGTGCTGCTGCCTCTCGTAGTGCGCCCGGTGATCGCGACCGAGATCTGGATCTTCGCCATCTTCGGGCTGGGGGCGAACCTGCTGATGGGCTACACCGGGCTGCTCTCCTTCGGCCAGGCGACTTTCTTCGGTTCCGCGGCCTACGTCGCCGGGTACCTCCTCAAGCACTACGCCATCAACGTGTTCGCCGCGTTGGGGATCGGCATCGGCGTCGGCGCCTTCTCGGCCCTGCTGGTGGGCTATCTTTGCGTGCAGCGCTCGGGCATCTACTTCATCATGCTGACCTTCGCGCTCAACCAGCTGTTCTTTTTCATCGCCTACCAGTGGACCAGCGTCACCGGCGGCGAGGACGGCATGCCCGGCATCGGCCGCCCCGCGCTCGGCGGCATCGATTTCCGCGACCCGGTGGCGTACTACGCCTTCGTGTCGGCGCTGTTCCTGCTCTCGTTCTGGATCATGAAGCGCATCGTCGAGTCGCCGCTCGGGAGGATCCTGCAGGCGATCCGCGAGAACGAGGTGCGCGCCGAGGCGGTGGGCTACAACGTGCCCCGTTTCAAGCTGCTCGCGTTCGTCATCGCCGGCGCCTTCTCGGGGTTTGCCGGAGTGCTCTACGCAATGCTCTTCGGCATCGTGCCGCTCGAGGCAATCGGTTTCGTCACGTCCGGGAACGTGGTGTTCGCTACCCTGATCGGCGGCAGCGGCTCCCTCTACGGGCCGATCATCGGTTCCTTCGTGTTCATATGGCTCTCGGAATCGGTGAGCCTGATCTGGGAGCGCTGGCCATTGCTGCTCGGTGTGGCCTTCGTCGTCGTGGTGCTGTTCTTCCGCGGCGGGGTGGTGGAAGCGTGGGCCCGCCTCGCGTCGTGGTGGGAAACGAGATGGCGCTCCTCCAGACCGAGCACCTGACCAGGTCCTTCGGGGCGTTGCTCGCGGTCAACGATGTGACGCTCAACATCGAGGCTGGCAGCCTGCACTCGATCATCGGGCCGAACGGCGCCGGCAAGACGACGCTCTTCAATCTGCTGACCGGGCAGTTCCCGCCGAGCGCGGGCCGCATACTGCTCGACGGGCGTGACATCACGGGCACTCCCGCGCACCGAATCGCGCACCTGGGGCTCGCGCGCTCGTTCCAGCGCACCAACGTTTTCCCGGCGTTCTCGCTGCTCGACAACGTGTGGGTGGCGGCCTTTGCGTGCAATCCCTCGTGGTCGGGCCTCCTTTGGCGTCGCGCCGACCGCTATCCGGAGCTCGCGGCGCGAGCACGCGCCGCACTGGCGGACGTCGGGCTCGCCGACAGGGCCGACCAGCCTGCGCGGGAGATATCTCACGGCGAGCAGCGCCAGCTCGAGCTCGCTATCGCGCTGGCCGCTGCGCCGCGCGTGCTGCTGCTGGACGAACCCGCGGCGGGCCTGTCGCCCGAGGAGACGCGCAGAATGGTCGCGCTGGTGCGCGCGCTCAAGGGGCGCTACACGATCGTGCTCATCGAGCACAAGATCGACATCATCATGAGTGTGTCGGACCGGATTTCGGTGATGCATTTCGGCAACCTGATCGCCGAAGGCACCCCGGACGAGATCCAGCGCAACACCGAGGTGCGGCGCGCCTACCTCGGGGGAGTTGCAGCATGATCCTCGACGTGCGCGGAATCGACGCGTACTACGGTCTGGGCCTCATCCTCCACGGGCTTTCCCTGAGCGTGGCCGAGGGCGAAGTCGTGGCTCTGCTCGGGAGGAATGGCGCGGGCAAGACGACGACAATGCGCTGCATCACCGGACTGACGCCGCCCCGCACAGGAGAGATCCGCTACAAGGGCCACGACATCGTTCGCGCCGGTGCGCACCGGATTTCGCAGATGGGCATCGCGCTCGTGCCCGAAACGCGGGGCATCTTCTCGCACCTGACGGCGCGCGAGAACCTCATCATCGCCCGGCGCCCCGGCTCACGCTGGCAGCTGGAGGCCGTGCTCGAGCGCTTTCCGACGCTGCGCGGGCTGCTGGACCGCAAGGGGAGGCTGCTCTCGGGCGGCGAGCAGCAGATGCTCGCCATCGCGCGCGCGCTTCTCACCGGCCCGGACCTCCTGCTCCTCGACGAGCCGTCTCAGGGCCTGGCCCCGCTCGTCGTTAACACCGTAATGAGCACGATCCGGGAGCTCAAGAACGAGCGAGTGAGCATGCTGCTCGTGGAGCAGAACGCCGAGATGGCACTGCAGCTCGCTGACCGTGTCTACGTCATCGATCACGGCGCCGTGGTTTTCGAAGGCACACCCGATCGGCTCCGCGCCGACCGACAGGTCATGTCCATCTATCTGGGCGTCGGCGGATAGCCGTTCCCGTCCGGGAGACTATGATGCGGTGTGGCGGACCATGGGCGTGAACGACGAGACCTTCATGCACGAAGCACTGGCGCTGGCGCGGCAGGCGGCGGCCGCCAGCGAGGTCCCGGTGGGCGCCGTGGTGGTGAAGGACGGCGCGGTGGTCGGCCGCGGCCACAACCGCCCGGTGTCGGGGCGCGATCCCACCGCCCATGCAGAGATGATCGCCCTGCGGGATGCGGCCCACAACGTGGGAAATTACCGGCTGGCGGACTGCGCCCTCTACGTTACGCTGGAGCCGTGCGCGATGTGCGCGGGCGCGATCATGCATGCCCGCATCGGGCGCGTCGTGTACGGCGCGCGGGATCCCAAGTCGGGGGCCTGTGGCAGCGTAGTGAACCTATTCGCGGAGGGTCGTCTTAATCACCATGCGACGGTGATAGGGGGGGTGCTTGCCGATGAAGCGGCCCGGCTATTGCAAGACTTCTTCGCGGCACGCCGCCCGACCCAGGGTCATGTCTAGAATTGACATCAATATAAGACTACAACAGCTTGATCTATATGATGATAACTCATCACTAGTCAAGCGCTACGCCGTTTCGACCTCGAAGAATGGAGTGGGTGAGACGAACGGCAGCTATTGCACGCCGAGGGGCCGCCACATCATCCGCGCCAAGATCGGCGGGCGTGAGGCGATCAACACGGTCTTCGTGGAGCGCCGTCCGACAGGGGAGATCTATAGCGGCGAGTTGGCCAGGCGCTTCCCCGGACGCGACTGGATACTGACCCGTATCCTGTGGCTATCCGGCTGCGAACCCGGCCACAACCGCCTCGGCAATGTCGACACGATGCGGCGCGCCATCTATATCCACGGCAGCCCGGACAGTGCCACGATGGGCAAACCGGGGTCGCACGGCTGCGTGCGCATGCGTAACGCCGATATTGTCGAGTTGTTCGACCTGGTTGCCGTCCGTACCCCGGTCGAAATCCACGAGTAACAGGCTTCCCGCCGGCGCCCGATCTTGCACTGCCAGATCGGGTTTGTTGCATTTATACATCAATAGTTCCAATAAGTTGCGTAACAAGACGGACTATGTCGGATTTGTTATTGTGCGTTGCGATAGAAATGGTATAGTGCGGCCATTTTATAGCCCTAGAGGCTGGAAAAAATGGCTGACAAACGAAGCAACGGCAGGGGAAACGGACACGAACACGCAAACAGCAACGGCAACGGCGCCGCCCATAGACTGGCTGGCAAGGTAGCCATCATTACCGGCGCCGGCAGGGGCATCGGGCAGGCAACCGCGGTCAAATTCGGCAAGGAAGGCGCCAAGGTCGTTTCCTGCGATATCAACGCCGACCTCGCCCAGGAAACGGCCCAGCTCGTGACCTCGGACGGCGGCGAGGCCAGCGGTTTCCAGATGGACGTGCGCGACAAGGCGAGCATTGCGCGCGTGGTGGAGGCGGTCGTTGCGAAATATGGGCGCGTCGACTGTCTGGTCAACAACGCGGGCATCGTCCAGGATGCCACCATCAAGAACATGACCGATGAGCAGTTCGACAGCGTCATCGACATCAACCTGAAGGGCGTCTACAACTGCACCAAGGCAGTGGTGGATGTCATGCTCAAGCAGAACTCCGGCGTCATCCTCAATACATCATCCATCGTCGGCCTCTACGGCAACTTCGGGCAGACCAACTACGCCGCCAGCAAGTTCGGCGTCATCGGCATGGTGAAGACCTGGGCCCGCGAGCTCGGGCGCAAGGGCATCCGCGCCAACGCAGTCTGTCCGGGATTCGTCTCCACGCCCATCCTGAGCAAGATTCCCGAGAAAGTCCTGAAGGCGCTCGAGGAGCGCGTCCCCCTCGGCCGGCTGGCCCACCCGGAGGAGATCGCCAA
>DATFVY010000045.1:0-4315 GCA_035259925.1 Burkholderiales bacterium | reverse complement strand
CTCCCCATCACGCCGGCATCTCATCGCTCCCGCCTCGCCAAACTACGGTGGAGTCCTGACGCTGCAGGGTAAACAGGGGATCGGTCCACGAACGGCGCGAGGAGCGATAGGGGACGGCCTGATGTGGCCAATAATGCCAGCACCTTATCGCTCCCACTCCACCACTCGATAGACGCTAGCAGGGAGGGGGTGTAACTGGGGCCGGGTTCATATTGAACCCGGCCCTGTTTGTTTATCCCTCTGCCTGGGCAAGGTGCCGTCGGTGGTTACATCAGTAAGACTGGAATGACGATCAACGCCTGACCGGCGGGGCTACGGCGCAGCTGAACGTAACTGTGTCCGAGGCGCTGACAGGATTCGCCCCGCGCGCAGGCTGGGCTGGAGTAGTTGCCGCGAAGCCGATGGTTGGAGAGCCGGTACGCCACTGAAAAGTGACCTGGCTGGACCAGGGTGTCTTGTGCGGCCGGCCTTCCGTGCGCGTGCATGGTTGGATCGGTCCGTCGTCCACTTTGACCGTGGCCCAGGCCAGACAAGTCATCTTGCCCTCTTCTATCGAGTTTGTGCCGAGCCCGACTCTCGGCGCCGCCAGGACACGAGTTCCGACCTCCCCGCTTGCCCAACCCCAGAGGTGAAGCCGGAATCTTCCGTTCCCCAGGTTGGCGCACTCTGCTTTCTCGATTTTCACGCCGGCCGCGACCGCGGCAGGTTCCAGGGCGGCCTTCGCCTTCGCGGCGGCCGCTTGCTCGGCCAGCCTTATGCGTTCCCGCTCGGCCTGAGCGGCCGCCTCGGCCCGCTTTCTCTCGGCTGCGATCCGTTCCCGCTCAGCCCGAGCGGCGGCTGACTCGGCGCGCTTTTTCTCGGCTGCCTCGCGTTCCCGCTCGGCCTGAGCAGCCGCCTGCGCATCGGCAGCGGCCTTGGCCGCGTCCTCCGCGCTTTTCCCGTAGTACAGCAGTCCGCCAGCCACGATCGCGATCACCATCACCGATGCTCCTGCGATCGCAAGCCAGGGTTTCCCGGCCGGTGGCCGAGCACCGGGCGCCTTTCCTGGGTCCGTCTCGCGCACCGAACCCGGCTCGCGCTGACTGCCGAGACCCAGCCGCTTCAGCATCTCCTGGACGTCGGACTCCCACCGGTTATGGCTCAGCTCGAACCCATTGCGATAGACGAAGTCCCGCATGCTCTCCGGCAGCTGCTGCTCCGCCGGCATTTGCGCCCCCTGCAGGAGCACGGGCGTGACCGGAATATTCCGCTTGAGGGCGGCTTCGATCTCGAGCCGCACGTAGTCAGTGGGATCCTCGAGACGGCGTTTTCCCGAGGCATTCTTCGCCTCGATCCAACCCCTGCCGACCAGAGCCAGCAGCAGATCGCACGATGCCAGGCGTTCCTGGAGGACCTGGCGGAAGTCGCGCCCCAAGGCGATGGCGTCAACGTCCATGAATACGGACGCCTCGCCGAGCCTCGCTACGAGAGCCTGGAACAGGGCCCTCGCCTCACCCGCGGTTTCTTCCCGTCGGTAACTGATGAAAACCGTTGCCATGGAAGCCTCCCCTACGGAAGGAGATCGTACGAATGTAAACGGGGACAGACCCCATTTACATATGTCATTAGTTATAGGCCGACTGTTTTAGAAGAGCAAATCTGTCAGGTTTGCGACTCCATTGTTGAGGAAGGCGCGAGGAATGCAAAGCCAGGACGAGCCACGGCTGCTAGCTCGATCGTGCTAAACACCCTTCTCCTTCGCCCCCGGAGGAGAGCCGCGCCCTAAAGTCATGCCGTCATCGCCTGCCTGACCCTCACCCCTTCCCCCTCTCCCGAAGGGCGAGCGGAAAAGTACAGTGCGTGAATGGGGCCTTAGCCATTCCCGCAACGATCAATGATGGAAGCAGGTCGCTTTTCTGGCTCTAGTTATAGCCCGACTGCAGATAAAATCAAATCTAACAGATTGACAGGTTTGGATTAGACGCCGGTTTAGGTTCGGCGCTAATCTGCTTGAAATGCAAGCCGAATGTTGACGGTCGCCTGAAGGCGGGCGAAGAATACGCGGAGCAGGGCACACCCGGAAGGAGGATTTTTCATGGAAGACTGGCGGAAAGTGCACATAATGCCGCGCGCGGAGATGTTGAAGCGGGTGGCGCGGTTCAAGGAGCTGAAGGGCTCGCAGGAGGGGCTGCCGGACAGCCACCTGCCGGAGTCGCACAAGACGCTCTACGCCGTGATCGGCTTCGCGCCCCCGGAGGTGAAGCTCAACGACGCGACCCGCTCCCCGGTCGGCGACGCGTCCGGCATGCCGGCGATCCCGGTCTCGGAGGGGTTCAACCTGGCCTACGTGCGCGCGAAGCCCGGCAAGGGCACGTTGATGCACAACCACGACACCAACGAAACCTTCGTCGCCATGACCGGCCGCTGGCGGGCCGAATGGAACGAGGGCTCCGCCAAGGAATACGTGGACCTCGAGCCGCTTGACGTGATCACCTTCCCGGTCGGCGTCGCGCGCCGCTTTTTCAACGTGACCTGGGATGAGCCCGACCGCGAGCACATCCTGATGGCGATCATCGGCGGCAACCAGCCGCAGTCGGAGTTCACCCCCGAGGCGATGCAGCGCTGCAAGGAGTGGGACGAGCAGCAGGCGGCGGCGCGGCGCTGACCCGCACACTCATCACGCATCACCCATCACGCGGCAGACAGCCCCACGAAGCCCGTCCACCACTGGAATTTCCCGCCGAGCTCGACGTCGTACTTGCGCACGAACGTGAGCTTGCCATCGCCGCCGATGCGGAAGACGGTGAGAGCCGCGGGAACGTGGCGCACCTTGTCGCCGTCTCGCACATTCATGTCCACGATGCTGGCCGCCACCAGGATGCGCCCGCCGGGGTCGATGCTGAAGGTGCGGATGTGGAAGCTCTGCGGATCGGCGTTCTGCACCAGGGTGGGCTCGCCGGTGCTTTGATTGATCGAGAACACCGCGATGTTGTTCTCGCCGCCGCGAAACACCCGCTTGCCCTGGAAGTCCACCGTGGCGTTGGCGCGGTTCGAGACGTACACGGTGCGGCCGTTGGGGTGCACGTGGATGCCCCCGGCGGCCTGCGGGAAGTTGATGTCGTAGGTCCCCACCGTGGTGGTCTTGTTGTACGCGGGCTCCGGAGCCAGGCTGTCGCCTTGCACGCGATGCATGTGCAGCTGGTTCTGCGATTCCACCGAGACATACATCCACGGTTGCGCGGGGTGGAAATCCAGGTGGCGCGGGCCGTAGCCCAGGCCGCCCTTGCCGCCGACCGGCAGATTGGCCAGCGGCGAGAGCTGGCCGTCCCTGAAGTGGTAGACCTTCAGCGCGCCGGGGTCTTCGGCGGTCTTGGCCGTGGGCCGGTTGCCGCGGGTGACCAGGACGGCCGAGCGGTTGCCGGGCATGGTCAGGATCTGGTGCGCGAAGATGCCGACGTCCACCTTGGATGATTGCTGCACCAGCACGTCGATCGTGCCGTCGGCGTTGATGCGGTGTACCGTCAGATTGCTCGGATTGTTGTAGCAGGTAAGCGCGTACGCGCCGCTCGCATCCACGCTGTTGTGGATGGGACGCTGCGGCAGCGGCGCCGGCTCGCCGTGCAGGGCAAGCGCCCCGCCCGCGTCTACGCGCACCGCGCACAGCCGGTGCACTTTGCCGGGGTTGGGTGCGTTGCCCGACGCGGCGTCGCTGGTAGAAACAACCAGGTACTTGCGCGACGGATGCGGCCACACGTACTGCACGTTGGACGGCAGGCTGATGCCGGCGCGCTGTGTAAGCGCGGCGTTGTCCACATCCACATCCCAGTGCGTCAACCGGTCGCCGACGCTTTGATAGAACGCGGTGCGGCTGCCGCCGCCTCCGGCGCCGCCGGTAGCGCAACCCGTGAACGAGGTAGCAGCGGCGCTCATGAGCGCGGTATTGAAAGTGCGGCGATCCATGGCGAGGCCTCCTTCCGATCAATCAGGGAATTTTTCACAGTACGGCGCCGGCGTTCCAATCAAAACCTAACATTCTGTGAGGTTTCGGCGGGCCGGCTGTAGCATTTTTCGCAACGCGCCCGAAGACTCGTAGACAAGGCGATATGCGGGGAGTAGTTTTTCCGCGAGGACACTTCCAACACGAGCGATGTTAACGAATCCCAGGGGAACCCGCATGGCATATCTTGTCGAAGGCGTGGTCAACTACCTCAAGCCGGATTCAGAGGTGCGGCGCATTGGCGAGTTCGACACGGTGGAGGAGGCGATCACCACCGCGCAAAAGATAGTCGACGAGTTCCTGAGCCGCAGCTTCAAGCCGGGCATGGACGCCAAGTCG
>DATFVY010000044.1:0-7421 GCA_035259925.1 Burkholderiales bacterium | reverse complement strand
CAACGGCACCATGCTCGACTTCGGCATCGAGAAGCTCTACCGCGACGCATCCATGTTCCTGCACATGGACGGCACGGTGGACGTCACCAAGTTCAAGATCGTCAAGGCGCTGTTCCCCGATACGGCGGGGAAGTACGCCGGCCCCGAGGCTTGATGAAGCGTGACCAGTGACCTGTGACTGGTGACTAGCGGGAAAGGGCGGCTATGCCGCCCTTTCTTCTTTCGATCGAGGAGACTTTCTTGCTGTTCGCACGACTGGCTGTCTTGGGCCTCCTGGCGCTGTCTGCACTGCCAGCGCTGGCGCAGCAATACCCGTCGCGCCCGATCAGGATGCTGATACCGTTTACCGCCGGCAGCGCGGCGGACATCATCGCGCGCGCGATGGAGCCGGCGATGCGCGGGCGCCTTGGGCAGCCGCTCGTCATCGACAATCGCGCCGGCGCGGGCGGAAACATCGCCGCCGAAATGACCGCCAGGGCCACGCCTGACGGCCATACCGTCATGATGGCCACCATCGGCACGCACGCGATCAACTACAGCCTCTACTCGAAGCTCAGCTTCCACCCGCAGCGCGATTTCACGCCGGTCGGATTGGTCGCCGACAGCCCCAACGCGCTGGTCATCAACCCCAGAGTGCCGGCGAATTCGATCCAGGAGTTGATCGCGCTGGCGAAATCGAAGCCGGGAGGGCTCAACTACGGCTCGTCCGGCTCGGGCACGACGGTGCACCTGTCGGCGGAGCTCTTCTGCGTGATGACCGGCACCAGGATGGTACATGTGCCGCACAAGGGCGCGGCCGAGGCGCTGTCCTCGCTGCTTGGCGGGCAGACCGACCTCATGTTCGCGAGCCTGTCCTCCTCGATACCGCTCATCCGCGCGGGCAGGCTCAAGGCCTTCGCGGTGACCGGCGCGCAGCGCTCGCCCTCGATACCCGAGCTGCCGACGGTGGCTGAGGCCGCCAACCTGCCCGGGTTCGCAGCGTCGGCCTGGTTCGGCATCGTCGGCCCCGTTGGCATGCCCAAGGCCGCGGTGGCTGCGCTGAACAAGGCCACGCTCTCGTCGCTCGAGGATGCTGACGTCCGGAAGCGACTCTTCAACGCGGGCGTCGAGATCCGCACCAGCACGCCTGACGAGTTCGCCCGCTACATCGACTCCGAGATGCAGAAGTGGGCGAAAGTCGTGAGGGAATCAGGGGCGAAAGTAGAGTAGCGCCCGAACTTGCAACGCCGCGCCCTGCCGCGTTGCGCCTACGCGGTGTGGCGCAATTGCTACGCCATCAGTACCAAGCGGTGAAAAAACAAGGTGTTCCGACGAGCGAGCGCTCGATCCGCAGCGCCGTCGCCTCAACGTCCGACTGTCACCCATTCGCGACGCGCTTCTTTGCTTGCGGATCAACTCCTTAGTTTCCCAGCGACGCCGGCATGTCGGTTATCAGCGACGGCCTATAGTCAGTTCGCACTACTCCGGATCTGCACCCGGAAATCGTAGTCCCCCTGATGTGCCTTGCATTGCCTGGCTGGCATGGCAGTTGCAACAGTGCGCCAGATTTCGACCTCCCCTTATTCAAAAAGAGAATGACGAATCCACTCGAGCATCAACATTCGCACGTAGAGCCGCACCGCAGGCACCGAGCGCATCCGCATAGAGAGCGGTCAGACATCTCCACGATCGGAAGTCCGCCGAGGCACGCGCCGGGCTGGCTGCCGATCGTGCTTGCCGCCGCTGTCGTCGCCGCGATCGCTGCCTCCTATCCGCGACACCCCGGATTGACGACGCCGGAGTCGTCGCGCGCCAGGGTCTCGGACGAGCCGTATACCGGCCCGTTCGCGGCCGGGCACGGGCTGAGCTTTGGCGCGGCCGTGGAGCCGCTCTATCCGGCGCCCGTGAAGGACATCCGGATCGACGCGTCGAACCGGCTGATCGATCTCGCACCCGGAGTGAAATACAGCGCGTGGACGCTCGGCGACCAGGTGCCCGGCCCGACCGTTCGCGTCCGCGTCGGCGACAGGATCCGCTACACCATGAGCAACCGGACCGACGAGATGATGCCCGGCAATGTCCGCTTCAAGGCGCCGATGATGCACTCGATGGACTTCCACTCGGCCGAGGGATCTCCGCAGAACCTGTTCCACTCGATCCCGCCGGGGCAGACCATCTATTACGAGTTCACGCCGAGCTACCCCGGCGTGTTCATGTACCACTGCGTCACTCCCCCGATGGTGGAGCACGTCGCCGCGGGGATGTACGGCGTCATGATCGTCGAGCCGAGGAACGGCTATCCCACCAGCGTGGACCGCGAGTACGTGGTCGTGCAGAGCGAGTTCTACGCCAAGCCCGATCCCGAGGGGCGCAAGGTCGACGACACGCCCGTCTACGTCATGGACACCCAGAAGGCGATGGCGCGAACGCCGACCCACGTCGTGTTCAACGGCCGCTTCAACGGCATGATGGAGAAGCCGCTCGTCGCCAAGCCCGGCGAGCGCGTGCGCCTGTTCGTCCTCAACATCGGGCCCGGCAGCACGTCGAGCTTTCACGTCGTCGGCGCGGTCTTCGACCGGGTATGGCTCGATGGCAACCCGCAGAACGAGTTGCGCGGGCTGCAGACCGTCCTGCTCGGGGCGAGCATGGGCGCCATCGTGGAGTTCGTGGTCCCCGAGAAGGGCGAGTACATCATGGTGGATCACCATTTCGCCAACGCGGCGCTGGGCGCCGTCGGCGTCGTCAATGCTTCGGAAACCGCCGGCACGCTCCAGGCCGCCGGCCATCCCCACCCCGCGGCCATCACGGATCCCGACGCCGAAAAAGGCAAGGTCGCTTTCGAGGCCAGGTGCGTCATGTGCCACACGGTGGGCAGCGGCGACAAGATCGGCCCCGACCTGCGGGGCGTGACCCAGCGGCGTCCCGATGCATGGCTCACGCGGTGGCTGCTCGAGACCGATGTCATGCTGAAGACCGACTCGACCGCGAAAGAGCTGCTTGCCAAGTACAAGACATCCATGCCCAACCCGGGACTGACTCCCGCAGAAGCGAGCCAGCTCGTGAAATTCTTCCACTGGAGCGACCAGCAAGATGGACAGCGCGCGAAAAAATAGCATCGAAACAGCAGTGCGATTCATTCTGGCGCTCTGTGTGCTTGCCGTGGCGGTTGCCGTGTCCACGGCGGACGCACAGGACGCGGCTGCCCCTGCTGATCCGGATGCCGCGAAGGGCAAGACCGCCTTCGAGGCCAAGTGCGTGGCCTGTCACACCATGGGTGGCGGCGACAAGGTCGGCCCGGACCTGCGGGGCGTGACCAAGCGGCGCGGTGACGCGTGGCTCACCAAGTGGCTGCTCGATACCGAGCAGATGCAGAAGACCGATCCGGTCGGCAAGGCGCTGCTCGCCAAGTACAAGACGCCCATGCCCAATCAGGGCCTGAATCAGGACGAAGTGCGCCAGATCCTGAAGTTTCTCCACTGGAACGATGGGCGCAAGCAGACGGCACAGCGCTGACCCGAAGCCATGCCCCGACTCTCTCCTGCAGCCTGCCTCCTGACCGCGGCCATCCTGCTGACCGCGAAAACCGCGCTCGCGTGCGAAGTCTGCGTCGAAGACCACGTGGCCGCGACGTATGATTTCCAGGTTATCTCGAAAGCCGGGGCTACCGGGCGTAGCGTGCTGTTCGTGGCGCTGCGCGGGAAGGATGCGACCGCCCCCCGCAGCAAGGAGACGATCCAGCGGGCCGTTTCCGCCATGGCCGGCGTGGACGGCGGCAGCATCCGCTTCTCGGCGGTACCGCCGGCGGCGTCCTTCGCGTGGGATCCGAAGCGCCATGGCTCCGGCGAGATACTGCGTGTGGTCAACGCGAAGCTCGCCAAGGACAACCTGAGCCTGATCGCGCTCCGGGTCATAACCCCGACCCCGTAGATCGGGGTGAGTGACGGGAGTACGCCGTACCATCCGGCGCACTGAAAGCTGATGGGGCCCGCTACTTGTCGCCGGTCACAGATCGCGCCGCGCCGGGTTCAGGCACAGCGGCTGCCTCAGCCGATTCCTCCTGCCCCCCACCGCCCGGCTCGCCCTTCGTGGCGAGCTTGCGCTGCCGTTTTTCCTCCTGCTTGCGCTTCTTCGCCAGGTCCCTCTGGCGCTTCTCGAACTGATAGTTTGGCTTCGCCAAGTCCGGCTCCTTGTCGCGGCGGACGCTGCCCGGGAACGATTCCAGGCATGGTGGGCACGCGCCGGAGCCGCCGCTCCGGGCGCAACGAATTTCCTGAATTGATCCGTCAGGCCGACTTCAGATTGTCGGCCGAGGTCTTGCCGTCCTTGCCGCGGGCGAGGTCGAACTGGACCTTCTGCCCTTCCTTGAGCGTGCCGAGGCCGGCCCGCTCCACGGCCGAGATGTGCACGAACACGTCCTTCGAGCCGTCGTCCGGCTGGATAAACCCGAAACCCTTCGCGGGATTGAACCACTTTACTGTTCCGATTGGCACGATGAATCTCCTGTAGAAGAACGAACGGGTTGCCGGCCCGCGTCCCGGTCTTCACCGGGAGCGGCCTCGACAGCGGTGTGCACCGCGGTAAGCTTACCGCAGTATTGGGATTTCATGGGAAGTTCGGGCGATGGCCGCAGCGCGCCGGCATAGTTCATTGCGGCTTCCAGCCGACCCGGCCTGTGTGCCTCGTGCCGGGCCGGCCACGGCCGCTCCGGGCTGTCGGCAGCCCAAATATGTACCTGGGAGTCCACAATCATCACTGCGCAGTCTCTGCAGTGATTCCGGCTTCCTTGATCACCTTGCTCCAGCGCTTGAGCTCGGACCGGATCATTTCCTGGAACTCCGCCGCCGAGCTGCTGGCGGGCTCGAGCCCGATGGCATCGAGCTGCTTGACGAACTCGGGATTTGCGACCGCCTTGCGCATTTCCGCATTGATCCGCTCCACGACCGCCTTCGGCGTCCCGGCGGGCGCCAGCAGCCCGTACCACGTGGTGTTGGTGAATCCGGGCAGCGTCTCGGCAACTGCGGGCACATCGGGCCAGGTTGCCATGCGGGCTGGATGGCCGATCGCGATCGCCCGCACCTTGCCGGTTTTCGCGTGCGGCCCGGTATAAGGGATGCCGCCGAAGAGCGCCTGCGCGCGCCCCGCCATCACGTCCAGGATCGCGGGCGCGCCGCCTTTGTAGGGCACGTGCACGAACTGGAAGCCGGTCATGGACTTGAGCAGCTCGGCGCCGAGATGGTTGGGCGTGCCGACGCCGGGCGACGCGAAACTGATGCTGCTGCCGGCTGCCTTCCCGTAGGCGACGAACTCCTTGACGCTCTTCGCCGGCACGGCGGGATGCACCACCAGCAGGAACGGCGCATAGACTCCCAGGCCGATCGGCGCAAAGTCCCGCACGGGATCGTACGAGATCTTCGAGCCGAGCGCGGGGGCCGTCGCCAGGCCGCCGGAAGTGCCCAGCAGAATCGTATAGCCGTCGGGCGTCGCCTTCGCGCCCAGTCCATGCCCGATCGTCGCGCCGGCGCCCGGGCGGTTGTCCACCACCACCTGCTGCTTGAACGCGTCGCTCAGCCAGGCAGCGAACAGCCGCCCCGCCGGATCGGTGGAACCGCCGGGCGGATACGGCACGATCAGGCGGATGGGCCGCGACGGATACTTTTCCTGCGCGAGCGCGGGCGCAATGAGCCACAACGCAGCCACGAGGGCAGTGACGAGTGACGAGTGACGACTGACGGTCATGGCGCTGACAAGAAACCCGGTGTGCCCGAAGATGGTAGCAGACACGGCGCGCACAGCGGGGCCCGCCACGATATGGTCCCGACTCCCGCCGGGCGGCGATAATAGACACCCATCACTCATCACCCGTCACTCATCACGCAGTCATGGGCGCGCGGCGCCGTGCATTGGTAATCGGCGGCTCGATCGGCGGGCTGTTCGCCGCCCACTGGCTGCGCAAGATCGGCTGGGACGTCACAGTCTTCGAGCGCGTGGGCGACGACCTCGCGAGCCGGGGCGCCGGGATCGGCACCCACGAGGAGTTGCGCGCGGTCATCCAGCGCCTGGGACTCACGGTGGACGAAACCATCGGCGTCTGGGTCCATACCCGCATCTGCCTCGACCGCGGTGGTCGCGTCACGCACGAGCTCGCCACCTCCCAGATGCAGAGCAGCTGGGCGCGGATCTACCGGCTGCTGAAGGACGCTTTCCCGGCGGCGGACTATCGCTTCGGCATGGGGCTCGAGCGCATCGAGCAGGACGCGGGTGGCGCTACCGCGCTCTTCACCGACGGCACTCGCGAAAAAGGCGACCTGCTCGTCGGCGCCGACGGCGTGCGCTCGACCGTACGCGAGCTGCTACTACCGGAAGCGCAGCCCCGCTATGCCGGCTACGTAGCGTGGCGCGGGCTGGTGGACGAGACCAGCTTCTCGCCGGCGGAGCACGCGGAGCTCTTCGAGCGCTACACGATGTGCTTTCCGGAGGGCGAGATGATGCTGTGCTACCCCGTACCGGGGCGCGACAACGATACCCGGCGCGGCCGCCGCGGCTATAACCACATCTGGTACCGGCCGACCGACGGGCACACGATGCTCCCGGAAATCTGCACCGACGCGACCGGCCGCTGCCACGGCATCTCGATCCCGCCGCCGCTGATCCGGCCCGAGGTCACGGCGCGGATCAAGGCCGAGGCGCGCGCGCTGCTGGCGCCGCAGATCGCGGCCGTGGTGGAGCGGACCGAGCAGCTCTTCTTCCAGGCTATATTCGACATCGAGTCGCCGCGCATCGTCGTGGGCCGTGTCGTCCTGTTGGGTGATGCCGCCTTCGTCGCGCGCCCGCACGTCGGCGCGGGGGTCACCAAGGCCGCGCTCGACGCCGAGTGCCTGGCGCGCGAAATCCAGGCCGCCGACGGCGAGCTCGAAGCCGCGCTCGGGCGCTACGAGCGCGAGCGGCGGCTGTTCGGCTCGCGCATCGTCGCCCGCGCCCGCCGCCTCGGCGCCTACATCGAAGCGCAGTTGAAGCCGCCGGCGCAGCGCACCGCGGCGGAGCGCCAGCCGCCGCCCGAGTACCTGATGCGCGAGATCGGCACCGTCACGCTCGACATCAAGGCGCTGACCGCGCCTGAGTAGGTAACGCTGTCAGGCGCGGTAAGCACCAAATCTCAAGCACCAATACTCAAACAAGCACCAAGCACCAAACGTTTGGAAGTTGTGCTTTGAGATTTGGAATTTGTTTGTGATTTGGGATTTGGAGTGTGGTGCTTCCAGCCGGCCGGGCCGGGGCACGATAGAATGAACCCGAGGGGGAATTTATGAGAAAAATCGGCAGAATCGCGGCGCTTGCCGTGCTGCTATGCGGCCCGGCGATGGGTTTGGCGCAAGTTTATCCAGCCAAACCCATCCGGCTGGTGGTGCCCTTCGCGCCCGGCGGCGGAGTGGACTTCATCGCCC
>DATFVY010000043.1:0-5546 GCA_035259925.1 Burkholderiales bacterium | reverse complement strand
CGCGGCGCGCCCGATGCGCATCAGCGGCCCGGTGACGAAGGCGCTGCACCCCAGGTCCGCGGCGAGGTCGTAGGTCGCGATGAGGTCCTGGAGATTCCACCGCGTGGGCACGAACACCAGCTGGGGCTTGAGGCCGCGCGCCGCCAGCCGCCGGATCGCGCCGGTCGCGGCGCCGAAGCTCGACCCGGGCCGAACGCGCTCGTGCGTCGCGGCCGTCGCGCCATCCACCGAGATCTGAACGCATTGGACGGCCAGTTCTGCCAACCGATCGGCCGCGGCATCGTCGATGTGGCTGCCGTCGGTCTCGATCTTGAGGGCTACGCCGCCCGCGGCCAGGACCTCGAACAGCTCCCAGCAGTGCGGCGCGCCCAGCGGCTCGCCGCCGCCGAACGCCACGTAGGGAATGCCGAAGTCGACTATGCGCCGCGCGAGGTCCAGCGCCTCGGCGCGCCTCAGCTCGTCGCGCCACGCCTTGTCCGGGCCGGATTCCTCGCAGCAGTGGAGGCAGCGCGCGCCACAGCGGTTGGTGAGCTGCCAAGCGAGAAAAAGGGGCGCGCGGTATTCGGCTACCGCGCGCCCCGGCATTGCGAAAAACGGGCTCTAGATCAGGTAAAACGAATGTACGGCTGGGCCATGACCTGCTCGGAGACGTCTTCCATCTTCGGCGTCTCCCAGTCGAGCTTCCTGGCTGCGTCGACCTTCTCGGTTCGGGCCTCTTGCTCCGTCGTCTTCTGTTGCAGGTTCAGCTTCAGGTCGTTCATCTTGCCTCCCGTTAAACCCCGGCGGCCGCTACCGGCCGCCAGGCATTCGCCTCGGCGTGGCGCGCTTCATCGGCGATGGCGCGGCGAACGGCATCCAGCACCGACTCGTCCCGCCAGGCCCGGCAGTAAGCCTGCCACGCCTCTCCTAACGTCTTCCTGCGCAGATCGGCGCAAGCCTGGGGCAGCGCCGCCGCGATCTTCACCCAGCCGTTCGGCAGCACCAGCAGCGTTGCGGGCGGTTCCTCGAGGCTCTCGCGCAGCCCGTCTGCCATCGTGAAGGGAGAATAGCAGAGTTCCATTTCGGCTCCAAGAACCCGCGCCTGCTGCTCCAGCAGTTCCCGGAACTCCCGGTATTGCTCGGGAGACGGCTCGAGCCGGCCCCACAGACGCGCCGCCGTCCCGATGCGCATGAGCTTGCCGGTATTGAACCGGAACGCCCCCAGCGCCCGCGCCCGGCCGATGACGGCGCCGGCCTCGTGAATGTTGAGGCGGGTCGGCGCGAAGGTGACTTCCAGCGGAAGCCCCGCTTCCCGCACGGCGCGACAGGCAGCATGGGCCCTGTCGAGGGAAGCGCCGGGGCGCTGGCGCTCGTAGGTTTCCTGGGTATCCCCATCGAGGCTCACCTGGATCGAGCGGATCGGCAGCCGGGCGAGGCGCGCCGCGACCGCGGAGTCGAACCGCTGGCCGTTGGTCTCGATCTTGAGCCGGATGCCTGCTTTCCCCAACGCCTCGGCAAGCGCGAAGAAGTGCGGCACGACCAGCGGCTCGCCGCCGCACAGCATGACGTAGGGAACATCGTTGCGGACGATTTCCTCCACGATGCGCAGCGCTTCGCGGGCGTCGAGCTCGTCGGGCAGCCGCTTGCCCGGAGCCGAATCGGTGCAACAGTGCAGGCAGGCGAGATCGCAGTCCCGCGTGATCTGCCACGACACGAACAGCGGCGCCTTCAGGCTGTCGATGCGGTTCGCCACGGCTATATCCAGGCCCTGAGCAGGATGCCGGCGGTGAAAAGCGCGACCGCGACCAGGTAGCAGGCCACGATATCGCGGACCGCCGGGACAAAATCCCGCGGGGTCTCGTAGGTGCGGATGGCGGTGCGCGAGCTCGTCAGCAGGAGCGGGACCGACAGGAGCGCGGCCAGGCAGGCCGGGGGAAAGAGGCCGGCGGCGACGCCGATCGCCACGACAAGAAGCCCCGCCGCCGCAAGCCCTGCATAGAGCCACACCGCGCGGCGACGGCCGAGGCGGACGACGAGGTTGCGCTTGCCCACCAGACGGTCCTGGTGGAAGTCGGGGATCGCGTTGACGACTGCCAGCGCCATGATCAGGAATCCCGGCACCAGCGAGGCCCACAGCGCGCCCCAGGACAGTTCCCGCGTGTGCAGGTACAGGCTGCCCAGCACCATCCACGGACCATAGGAGAGCGCGATCACCGTCTCGCCGAGCCCGCGGTAGGCCCAGCGGATGGGCGGCGCTACATAGAAGATGGCCGCCAGGCCGCCCAGCGTGGCGAACGCCAGTATCGGCCAGCCGCCCTGCACAGCCAGGTAGACGCCAAACGCCAGGGCGCCGGCGAATGCGGCGATGCCGAGCCACAGCACGCCGTCGGACATCGGCGGCGAGTCCTCCACGTCGAACACGCGGTCGGTGCCCATACGGGAGTCGAAGTACTCGTTGAACGCTTCGACGCCGATCACGGCCAGCACCACTCCCCCGAGCCCGCTCCAGAACACGGCCGCATCGAACGCGCCCGCCATGGCGTAAGCCCATGCCGCGCCCAGCAGGTACGGCAGCAGGCCGGCATAAAGGAAGAACCGGTAGCGGACCATGCTGCAGACGAGCAGCAGGCGCCGTGCGAGCGAGCGGCTCGCCTGCTGCCGCCCGCCCGGCGTGGTCAGAGATAGACCCATTGATGCAGCGACGCTGTCTTGCGCGGGTCGGTGGCCAGATCCTCGACGAACTGCGCCACGCGCGGGTCGCGCCAGGCGCGCCGGAAGTTGGCCCAGATCTCGTCCAGCGTCTGCCGGCGCAGATCCCCGCACACGAACGGGAGGGCATTGATGAGCTTCACCAGCCCGTTGGGCAGGACGATGAGGAGAGCCGCCGGGTGGCGCAGCCGGTAGCGCAGTTCTTCCAGCAGCCCCATCTCGTGGAAATAGACCCGCATGCGCCCGCGGTATTCGTCGGTCTTTTTCCGCAGCGTCGCGAAATAGCCCTCGTACTGCTCGTCGGACGGCGCCAGCAGATGCCAGGTCTTCACGGCGTTGCCGGTGTACATGGTGCGCCCGGTATAGAAGCTGTAGGCGCCCAGCTCGAAAGCGAGGTCCACGGCCGCGCCGATCTCATGCGTGTTGAAACGCGTCGGCGAATAGTTGATCTCGATGGGCACCCCCGCTGCCCGGAGGTTGCGCACGCCCTCTACCATGAGGTCGAAGTCGCCGCGCACGCGCATGCGGTTGAAGGTCTCGCGCGAGCCGCCGTCCATGCTCACCTGCACCGCCTTCACGCCGATGCGCGCCAGCCGCTCGCAGTTATCCGGCGTCAGGTAATGGCCGTTGGTTTCGATCTTGAGCTGGCCGTTGCGCCCGCACACGTACTCCGCCATCTCGAAGAAGCGCGGATGCACCATGGGCTCGCCGCCGGAGAACGACAGGTAGGGGACCTGGCGGTCCATCAGCTGCTCGAGGACCTTGATCGCCTGGTCGTGGCTGAGCTCGTCGTGGAACGCCTTGCCCGGCCCGCTCTCCTCGATGCAGTGCAGGCAGGCCAGGTTGCACTCGTTGGTGACCTGCCAGGCGATATAGAGCGGCGCGCCCAGATCGCCCGACTCCGTGGCCGCGGGCGTCGTCTCCGGAACCGCGGCCCCGGGACCGGTTGCCGAAGCAGGCACGGCGTCAGTCCTCCAGCAGCCCCTTTTGACGCAGCTCGGAGATGAAGGCAGCGGCTTCGCGCTCGATCGCGCCGCCGCCATCGCGAAAGCGCTCCTTCAGCCGGCCCGGGATGTCGCGTTCGTCGCTTCCCGCCTGGATCTCGCGCACGACGGCGGTCGCGGTGGGGTTGAGGGTATAGACCTTTTCGGAGCGCGTCTCGAACAGCACGCCACCGAACTTCTCCTCCCGAAACTTGACGTATTTGGCGAGCTTCATGAGCGTTTCCATCGGGCGCAAAGCATTATATATAGCAACAAAAAAGCCCGGGGGATTCCCGGGCTTCTTGGGCTTGGCGGCCGGCCTATTTCTTCTTGGCCGAGGCAGGAGTCGCCTTGATGCCCTTCTCCTTCTTGTAGCGCGCCACGGCGCGGTCCATCGCCTTCTCCTCCTGCTCGCGGGCTATCTTTGCCGCGTCCGCCGCCTTCGCCTTGGCCTCGGCCGCCTTCGCTTTCGCGGCGTCATCCAGCGGCGGCAGCTTCGCCGACGCGACGCCCACCGCGAGCCCCGCCAGCAGCGCCGGTATCACCATCCAGAACGCGGGTCTTTTCATAGTTTCCATCCCTCCTCCATCGATGAGGCGCGGGCTGCGGACACCGAGCCGCCGGCGCCGGGCCGCCCTTGCATGACCTCGTTGTACCAGTATTCGTGGTGCTCCTTCGCCCACTGCTCGTCAACCAGGCCGTCGTGGCGCATGTTGTGATACGCGCCTTCGAGTCCGACCGTGCCCAGGTACATGTGGCCGAAGATCATCCCTATGAAGAGCACTGCCGTTATCGCGTGCACGATGTTTGCGTACTGCATCATCGCCCGGCCCTGGTCCAGGTTCGGGAACAGGAGCACCAGGCCCGACGCGCTGATGAGGATAGTGAACAGGAACAGGCCCACCCAGAACACGATCTTCTCGCCGGCGTTGAAGAAGCCCGAGGGCACGTGCTTCCCCGTCAGCATGCCGCCGCCCTTGAGCAGCCAGGTGATGTCGTGCGCGCGCGGTATGTTGCGCCCGAGGTAGGTGAAGAACATCAGCGCGGCGGCGAACATGAACACGGGACCGATGAAGTTGTGCAGGTTCTTCGAGAGGATGGCCAGCCACGAGAACAGCGTATAGCCGAACATCGGCAGGACGACGTACTTCCCGAACAGCAATGTCAGCCCGCTGATCGCGAGAATCACCCAGCTGATCGCGACCGTCCAGTGTATGGTGCGGTCCCACGCGGAGAAGCGCTGGATCTTCCTGCCGGTGAGCTGCCCGTGGACCTTGATCGGCCCCTTCAGAAGGTAGAAGGCCGCTATGGCCACCAGTATCAGGACCAGCAGCCAGCCGCCGTATATGGTGATGGGCCCGTTCCGGATCTGGCGCCAGGTCTCGCCTTGCGACTGGATAAGGACGTTGGTCTCGATGCCCCGCACCTGCGTGGTCTGGTACGGGTTCTCGCCGGCGCGCACGTCGCGCCACAGCGGGGCGTTATTGAGCGGCTGCTCCTGCTGACGCTGCACCTGCTCCGGCTGCCGATCCGGATTCCTGGCATCCTGCGAGCTGTCAGCCGACCACGCCGCCGGCGCGAGCAGCATCACGCACGAGAAAGTCAGGAGACGAACCGCTGCTCGCATGTCACAGATGCGGACCATGCGCATTCCTCCTATCGCGTTCTAGTTCTTGGCACTCGGCGTGCCGCGGGAATACTCGTTCTGGCCTTCGTTGCGCTTCTTGATGGCGGTTTCCCAGGCCAGCTTGTCTCCCTTGAACTGGTCGTTGTCCCAGGGCTGCTTGTCGGGCTTGCCCTGGTACTGGCCCTGCTTGTAGACGGTGACCTGCGTTCTCTCACCGCAGCCCGCCGCTGCCGCCGCCAGGACCACGA
>DATFVY010000042.1:0-4181 GCA_035259925.1 Burkholderiales bacterium | reverse complement strand
AGGACGGGCATCGCCACGTAGTCGTAGCTCTGGCTCGGCAGCCAGAACACCGCCGGGTCGGCCGGGTCGAGCCGCATGAGCGGCGCGTTGGCGGCGCTCGACTCCTGGATCGCCTTGACGGCGGCGAACGTGTCGAAAAGCGTCGTGCTCGTGCCGGTGACCGTGCCCGCGGAGTTGATCGCGATCATCGTGATCCAGGTACCCGTGTCGCCGTAGAACGTGCCGCAATCCTCGAGCGGGTAGCCGACGTCCACGCAGAGATCCCGGTTGGCGACGGTGGAGGCGTAGTTAATGATCCGTGGGATGGTCAGGTTGTTGTTGCGGATCTCGAACAGGTTGTTCTCCGTGTAGAGCTTGCCCGCAGTGCCGGTGGCCCACGAGTCGCCGAGGCGGTATTCCGCGGCTGCGCGGCGGTCGACGTCGAAGAAGTTGTTGTAGGCGTGGACCCGGCCGAAGCGCACCCGCGGCATGCGCTGGACCAGGTTCTGGTAGTGGTTGCCGTGGAAGGTGACGTCGATCTTGCCCGGGCCGTAGTCCGGGACCAAGTTGGCGAAGTCCGAGCCGCCGAGCAGGTTGGCCTTGTCGTGCCGCGCGAAGAAGTTGCTCGAGATCGTCACCTTGGTGGCGAGCAGCGTCACGTCGACCTGGCCGTCGTGGTGCTGCACCTTCTGCGTCGCCTCGTTGAACGGCGCGGCGAAGACCGGCGGGAACTGCGCGTCGAAGCGCGGCTCGTCGCTGAAGCTGTTGTGGTCGATCCAGACGCGCTCAGCGTTCATCACCGAGATGTTGTCGTACTCGGAGTTCCAGCGGCCGCCGCGGAACACGCAGCGGTGCGGGCCCGAGTCGCTAGCGGCGTCGTAGACCGCCTGGCAGCCGCCTGTGTTGGTGAGGGTGATGCTGAACGAATCCTTGGGATCCCAGCTCGGGAACATGTCGAAGGAGTCGGCGAAGCTGATGTTGCGGATAACGATGTTCCTCGCCGCGTAGTTGTCCGGGTCGCTGACGTCGTTCTGGTTGACGTAGCCGAGCCTCAGGTTGCCGTTGACGATGCGGGCGTCCGTGCCGACGCCGATCACCGAGGTGTTCGAGCCGACGTCGATGACCACCACCTCGGCCTGCGCTTGTTGGAAGCAAAGGCGCGCCTCCTCTAGCGGACCGGTGAGCGCCGGCGGGCGATTGTCCACTGGATCGAGCGACTGGCGGATCCAGAGGTTCGGGTCATACGCCGTCTTGTAGGCGCCGAAGAAGCCGCCGCTGCCGGTCTGGTCGTGGGTCACGGGGTCGTAGAAGGTCTCATGCGCCGTGTAGCCGCACCTGCGCATGTAGTCCTCTTCCTTCAGGGGGACAAGGTGGCGGTCAACGTTCAGGTCGATCGTGCCGTGCACGTAGACGATCTTCGCCCGATGATCGAGGACCTCTTCTTTCTTGTGCTTGTGGTGGCGCTTACCGCGTTGGTGATCCCTGCCGCGGTGCTCTTCCTTGCGCAAGGCATCGACCAGCTGCGAGCGGTTATAGACATGGTAGACGCGGCGGCGGGGAGCACCGCAGCCGCCGGTGACGCGCCCGTCGACCGCGGCCCAGCCGTCCGCGCCGAGCGACGACGGCTGCGAATCGGTCGACGCTCTGCAGTTCCGGCGCGCGTCGTGATCGTCGTGCGCCCAGGCCGCACACAGCGGCGCAGCCACAGCGATCGTGATCAGCAATTGCCTAGCGAGATGATTCATCACGCCTCCTCCGTGCCTTCCCTCTACGCCGCAGTGTGGGTCTTCTAATTGTCTCTTGTATGACGAGTACAGCACCGCCACCGCGCGGTCGTCAATCGTTTTCGCCGTGCGCGACGCGGGATTTACCCGTTCATCCGACGGAGCACTGCAGCAAGCTACAGGGCTGCAGCGAGGCCGTATTGTTCGAAAGCTCGACCGCGCTTCCTGGCTTCCCGGGTCACCGGGACAGTTGACGCGTGATGGTTGACGCGGGAGGGTGGTGCGGCGAACCTGGCTGAAATGCCAGCTTCCACGACGCAGCCGAAGCAGAGCCGGAGCTCCTTCATCCTATCTCTTGGGAGTCCACCCATACGCCTTCGCACACGCGCCGCCCATTAGCATCGCCCGTTCACTCTTGCGCAGGCGATCGGTCAGGCGGAACGGCTCGACCGCCTGCTCGTAGTTGACGACCGCGAAAGCGCGGGTCCAGTCGGTGCGTGCATGCCGGCATCGTAGATGGAGAATGCCACTCTCGGTGAGGGCCCCGCAGGCTGTTCATTTCGCCCCGAACTGGGCCGGTGCAACCGGCTCCCACCAGGCATCTGTAGCCGCGAGACATCCGTAAGAAGAGGTGTGCAGGACGTTGTCGCCCGACACTCCTGTACTTACACCCGAAAGGAGATTGTCATGAAAGCAATTGCCGTTCGCCTCCTGACCGTGTTGACCTTGGCCATCGCCGCCAGCCTCGTGTTGCTGCCCCCCGTTGCCCAGGCCGGCATCACGGCCAGGGGCGCCGACTGAGCATTCGCGCCCCGTGTGGGCGTGCCCGACACGTCCTGCACTCACACCCGAAAGGAGTTTGTCATGAAAGCATTTGCCGTTCGCCTCCTGAGCGTGCTGGTCACCGCCGGCCTCGTGTGGCTGCCCGCCGTGGTTCACGCCGGCATCGTATTCAACGCCCTCGACTGATTCAGTCACGCCCCCGGGTGGGTGCGCCCGACCCGACCTGGGCTGGGCACGCCCTGTACTCACAACCGAAAGGAGATTGTCATGAAAGGATTTGCCGCTCGCCTCCAGAGAGTGCTGACCTTGGCCATCACCGCCGGCCTCGTGTGGCTGCCCGCTGTGGCTCACGCCGGCATCGTCCTCAACGCCATCGACTGATCAGCCACGGGCCGTTCACTTCGCCCCGAACCCGGCCGCTACAACCTGTACACTTCATGCACCGGCCGGTCTCGTGGGCGGCCGGGACTCGCTGGTCACACTGCCGCCCGCTTCCGCAAGGAGACCAGGATGAACTCGAAATTCAAAGCCGCCGCGGACACGGTGCTCGACTACACGGTCAACCGCTTCGGCGGCGCGCCCGGCGTGGTGGCGATGGCCACGGGGCGCAGTGGCAATGTGTACGAGGGCGCCGCCGGCAAGCGTGAGCTCGGCAAGGACCAGCCGATGACCACTGACTCCGTGTTCGCGATCTTTTCGACCACGAAGGCGGTGACTGGGGTGACCGTCATGCAGTTGGTCGAGGAAGGCAAGATCCGCCTGTCAGACCCGGCGAAGAAGTACGTGCCGGCCATCGGTGAACTGCAGGTGCTCGAAGGGTTCGACGCGGCAGGTCAGCCAAAGACCCGCCCGCCGAAGCGAGACATCACCGTCAACGACCTCATCCTTCACACGTCCGGGCTGTGCTACGAATGCTTCAGCGCCGACGACCTGAAATACCGTGAGGCCACTGGCGTCCCTTCGGTCCTGACCTGCACCGACGCGTCGATCAAGAGCGTCCTGCTGCACGACCCGGGCGAGCGCTGGACCTATGGCGTGAACATCGACTGGCTCGGCAAGATCGTCGAGCAGCAGCGCGAGAAGCGCCTGGGCGAAGTGATGAAGGAGCGCATCTTCGGCCCGCTCGGCATACAAGACATGGCCTTCACGATGACCGACTCGATGAAGGCGCGCCGGGTCACCATCCATCAGCGGAGTCAGGACGGCAAGCTGACGCCGCAGCCCGATCTGGCGTTGCCGCAACCCCCGGAACTCGAAGCCGGCGGCCTCGGGCTGTACTCGACGGTGGGCGACTACATGAAGTTCATCCGCATGTTCCTGAACGACGGTGCCGGGCCCAACGGTCGCGTGCTCAAGGCCGAGACTGTGGCGCAGATGTGTGAAGACGGGCTGGCGAAATTGGGCCTGGCGAGCGGTGGCTGGCCCACGTCGATGCCCTTGATCACCAACGCGGGCGAGTTCTTCCCTGGCGTCGCCAAGGGCTGGGCCTACACGTTCCAGTTCAACCGCGAGGAGACACCCTCCGGACGCCCGGCGGGTTCACTGATGTGGGCGGGGCTGCCCAACTGCTTCTACTGGATCGACCGCAAGAACGGCGTCGGCGGCTATTGGGCGTCGCAAATCCTGCCGTTCCAGGACATCGCCTCCTACACCGGCTTCGTCGACTTCGAGACGGCGCTGTATCGCTCGCTGAAG
>DATFVY010000041.1:0-4759 GCA_035259925.1 Burkholderiales bacterium | reverse complement strand
CGGGCGGCGGCGCGCTCGGGCAGAAAGCCGTAGAACAGGTGATGCCGTGACTTAATGCCCGCGGCCGACAGGGCGGCCACCGCGGCGTTGGGCCCGGGCACCGGGACCACCGCGTGGCCCGCTTCGCGCGCCGCCGCCACCACCAGCGCCCCGGGATCGGAGAGGGTGGGAGTGCCGGCATCGGAGGTCAGCGCGACCGACAGCCCGGAACCGAGCAGGTGGAGCACCTGTCTGACGGCATGCCGCTCGTTGTGCTCGTGCACGGGGATCAGCCGACGGGTGATGCCATAGTGCGCAAGGAGGCGGCCTGTGACTCGCGTATCTTCAGCCGCCACCACATTCACGCTCTTGAGCGTCTCCAGCGCCCGCTGGGTGACGTCGCCCAGATTCCCAATCGGGGTGGCCACTACATATAATGTCGCTCTCCGCTTTACGCTGCCCCCATGCGCTGCGCCGTGATCCATCGCTCGCTCGTAGTATCCCTAAGTGCGGCCGTACTATACGGGGGCACTCCGGTGTTGGCCACCGAGCTCGAGGGCACCGCGCCCTTCACGGCGCCCCCTTCGCTCTCCGCGCCCACGGAGTTGCCGGCGACGGGCTTCGTGCCCCAGCCGTCGACCGCATTTCCGGCCGCGCCCGGCGCGACGGCGGTCCCGTCCCAGCCCGCACCGTCCGCGACCACGCCAAGGCAGGCTCCTTACGTTGAATTGCCACCGCCTCCAGCGGGCACTGTCACGTCCCATATCGCCCTGCTGCTGCCGCTCGATTCCCTCGCCTTCGCCAAGCACGCCGAGGCGGTGAAAAACGGCTTCTTCGCAGCTACCCAGATCAAGGGCAACACGCCGCTGCCGGTGCGCGTTTACGCGACCGGGGACGATCCGAAGCAGGTCACCGAAAGCTACCTGCGGGCGGTCTCCGCCGGCGCCCGCGTGATCGTCGGGCCGCTCACCCGCAACGGCGTCACCGCCATCGCGGAGAGCGCCATCGTGATGGTGCCGACGCTCGCGCTCAATGTCCCCGAAGGGCGCATCGACCCCATGCCCGATCTCTACACGCTGAGCCTGCAGGTCGAGGCCGAAGCGCGGCAGGTCGCGCAGCTCGCGTGGCAGGAGGGCCGCCGCAATGCCCTGACGGTCATGGGGGATACGCCGCTGCTGCGCCGCATCCACCAGGCTTTCGTGGAGGAATTCACCCGCATCGGCGGCAAGCACGTCGCGGCCTACCCCTACACCACCGATCCGGAAGGCCTGCAGCGCATCAAGCTCGCGGCGGACGCTGCGATCGAGGCGGAAATCGCCGACATGGCGTTTCTCGCGCTGGACGTGTCGCGCGCGCGACTGTCGCGCGGCTACCTCAGCACGCTGCCGCTCTACGCGACCTCGCAGGTTCATCCCGGCACGACTGGCCTGCTCGCGAGCTACGATCTTGCTGGGGTGCGCTTTCTCGACATGCCGTGGGTGCTGCAGCCCGAGAACCCGCTGGTGATGACCTACCCGCGTCCCGACTACCGCGACGCCGTGGAGCTCGAGCGCTTTCACGCCCTCGGCATCGACGCTTTCCGCATCGCTCAAATGCTGGTCACCGGCCGGGGCAGCATCAACCTGGAAGGCGTGACCGGCCGGCTCACGCTCGGCGCCGACCGCCATTTCGTGCGCGGCCTCACTTCCGCGCAGTTCAGGGACGGCCAGCTCGTTGTCCGAGAGCGCCCATGAACCGCCGCGGCGCCCCGGCTGAGAGCCTGGCCGCCGCTTTCCTCGAGCACCAGGGACTGAGCATCGTGGAGCGCAACTATCGCTGCCGTTTCGGGGAGATAGACCTCGTGGCGCGCAGCGGCCCGGTACTGGTTTTCGTCGAAGTGCGCGCCCGCAGCTCGGAGGATTTCGGCGGCGCCGCCGGCAGCATCACCGGCGCCAAGCGCCGGCGCCTTGTCGCCGCCGCCCGACACTATCTCGCGTCGCGCCGGGTGGAGCGCGAGTGCCGGTTCGACGTCGTGCTCGTCCGCGGTCGCGAGGGAAGCATCGAATGGCTCGCGAATGCGTTTGGTGAATGACCGAGGGGATCGGTAGAATGCTGTCATTTTCATGGGCGGCGCAGTAACGTGGACCTCATCACGCGCATCAGCGAAAACTTTTCCGAGTCGGCCCATCTCAAATTGCAGTCCATGGACGCCCTGGCCAGGCCGATCGCGGCCGCTGCCGAGCGCATGGTGCAATGCCTCAAGAGCGACGGGAAGATCATGAGCTGCGGCAACGGCGGTTCCGCCGCCGACTCGCAGCACTTTGCGGCCGAGCTCGTCAACCGCTTCGAGATGGAGCGGCCGGCGCTGGCCGGGATCGCGCTCACCACCGACACCTCGACGCTGACGTCGATCGCCAACGATTACGACTACGACCAGATTTTCTCGAAGCAGGTGCGCGCGCTGGGCCGCGCCGGCGACCTGCTGCTCGCCATCTCCACCAGCGGCAATTCGCGCAACGTGATCGCGGCCATGCAGGCGGCCCACGAGAGCCAGGTCGGCGTCATCGCGCTCACCGGCCGCAACGGCGGCAAGATGGCGGAAGCGCTGCGGCCCGGCGATATCCACATCTGCGTGCCGGCGCAAAGCACGGCGCGCATCCAGGAGGTCCACCTCCTCACGTTGCACTGCCTGTGCGACGCCATCGATTGTCTACTCATGGGGGTCGAATAATGCGTACTGCGATAGGGGTCCTCATTGCCGTGCTGCCGTTGATCCAGGGTTGCACGGCGGCCGTGGTGGCCGGCGCGGCCGCCGGCGGGATCATGATTGCGAGCGACCGCCGCACCATCGGCACCATGACCGAGGACGAGGGCATCGAGCTGAGGACCGGGGGTCGCATCGGCGAGCGCTTCAAGGACGGCGTGCACGTCAACGTCACCAGCTTCAACCGCGTTGCGCTGCTGACAGGAGAGGTGCCCAGCGCCGAAGCCCGCACCGAGGTCGAGCGCATCGCCCGCGCCGTGGACAACGTGCGCGGCGTGCACAACGAGACCATCGTCGCCGGCGTGAGCTCCTACGCCGTGCGCAGCAACGACGCCGTCATCACCACCAAGGTGAAGACGCGGTTCCTCGACGCCAACAAGTTCAACCCGCTCGACGTGAAGGTGGTGACCGAGAACAGCGTCGTCTACCTGATGGGGCTCGTGAAGAAGCAGGAAGCCAACGACGCGGCCGAGATCGCCCGCACCACCGGCGGCGTGCAGAAGGTCGTTCGCGTCTTCGAATACCTCGACTGAGGCAGTGAAGCAGTGAGGCGGTGAGGCGGTGAGGAAAAACAGACACGTCTTGCACCGTCACCTCCTCACTTCCTCACTTCATCACCCGGCCGGGCGGTGAGACGTGGCCGCCAAGCTAACAGCCCCGGCCTTCGAAGCAAAGATCTGCAGTCCTGGAGACCTCGCCGCCCGGCTGAAGACGTTGAAGCGGCCGCTGGTGTTCACCAACGGCGTCTTCGACATCCTGCATCGCGGACACGTGACCTATCTCGCGCAGGCGCGCGCGCTGGGCGCGAGCCTGCTGGTGGGGGCCAATTCCGATGCTTCCGCGCGCGGGCTCGACAAGGGCGACGGCCGCCCCGTCAACACGCTGGCAGACCGGGTGGCCGTGCTCGCCGCGCTGGAGGCGGTGACGCTCGTCACCTGGTTCGAGGAAGACACGCCCCTCAAGCTCATTCAAGCCGTGAAGCCCGAAGTGCTGGTGAAGGGCGGCGACTGGAAACCCGAGGCGATCGTCGGCGCGAAGGAAGTGAAGGGCTGGGGCGGGTCGGTGCACTCCATTCCGCTCGTGCCCGGGCGCTCGACGACTTCCGTCATCGAGCGCATCCGCGGCAAGAGCTGAACGACGAACTGAACCGCCAAGCACTGTTAGATCCGGACGCAATGCGCCGGTTTAACTCGGCGCGTTCGAACGGACGAAGAGCCTGCCGTTCAACGCGCCGGAACCAATGATCTGCTAACGTCGCGCATGAGCGGCCGAGCAAGCGAGCGAAGCGCGCTTGCGAAGGTCCGCCTCGATGCGCTTGTTAGCCATCAATGTGGTGACTCGCAATGGATGCAATTTCCTTAACTCTTTCCCAGGTAATTCCATTCCGTTGTTCAAGAGCCAAAGGATGCTCCGTTGGCTCTAGTTCGATCTCTGGTCGAACTCCTACTGGTTGCGTGTGAACGTACGTTTTCAAGTTGGTCGTTTCTGGAT
The DNA here is from genome assembly GCA_035259925.1 of Burkholderiales bacterium. GTDB lineage: Bacteria > Pseudomonadota > Gammaproteobacteria > Burkholderiales > SG8-41 > SG8-41. The sequence goes on along the minus strand of DATFVY010000041.1, from coordinate 546 downwards.
AACCCGGGATGGAGTTTGAGAGCCAACCAAAATAGGCCTCCTCTTGCTCTCTTCCGGGTGTTTCCCAAAGGTCCAGGGCGCGCTCGAAGTTTTCTTTGCTGAGAGAAACCCAAGCGGTCCAAGAGAACGATTTCTCTGAACCGAGTATCGGGATTCGTATATTTCCTAAAATAAAGAAATGCTTCTCATGAATCCGGCACGTATCCGTAGTCAAGAGGCTCCGAAACCCCCGCAACCATTTTGGAATTCCATAGTAGGCGAGAGGCGCACCGAAGCCGTAGCTTAGCGGTGGGCCTTCGTGTGTTTGGCCACAGACAACACAACGAAAGGTTTCGCCCTGTGCCATTGATGGCTAACGTTGCAATCAGGAGCGCGCGCCGCTGCTGCGCGCGTCTGCCTCAACCGTGCAGTTAGATGACTCACACATACTGCGTCAAGACGAACGGAACTAGTTCTTGCATAGCCCCTTCGGCGTCCAATCAGGTGCCGGACTTCCCGCGGGCTGCTTCGAATCATGAAGGACAAGTACAAGCGCTCGGCGTGTTT
>DATFVY010000040.1:0-4439 GCA_035259925.1 Burkholderiales bacterium | reverse complement strand
ATATGCTCGGCCCGCCGGAAGACGTCGACGAGGTCCACAGCGACGGGAATGTCCGCAAGGGAGGGATAGGCCCTCGCCCCCAGGATTTCCCGGGCGGCCGGGTGTACCGGGACGATGGTGTAGCCGAAGCCCTGCATCGCCCGCGCGACCCCGTGGCTCGGGCGAGCGGGGTTGGGCGAGAGCCCCACCACCGCAATGGTCTTCACCCGCTTGAGCAGCGCGCAGCGCTCCTCGACAGGGGGGTTCTCAAACCGGACGCCATCACCCATCACTCATCACCCATCACGGGTTTCTGCATGACGTAGTCGTCCATGATGAAGCCGTCCCCGATGTCCTTCACCACGGCGTCGGCGATGTGAAAGCCGTGCTTGAGATAGGCCGCGATCGCGCTCCGGTTGTGCTTGTTCACCGCCAGCACCAAACGGTCGCATCCCTGCCTGTGCGCGACCGTCCCGATGTACCCGATCATCCTGGCACCATGACCCCGGCGCTGGTGGCGCGGATGCACGTAGAGCTTGTCGATCTTCATCTCACCGGCCGCGCCGGTGAGGAAATACGAAGCGAACCCCGCCATTTCCCCGGCTACCATGAGCTTGATCCACCACAGCCCCTCGCGGTTCAGCTCTCCGCGTACCACGTCGAGGCCGTAGCGCTGCGCCAGCATGTATTCTATCTGCGCGGTCGTGATGATAGCGGGGTAGTGCGCGTACCAGATTTCGCGCGCCAGTGCCGCGAGCTGCTCGACGTCCTCCGCCTCGAGCGGCAGTATTCGCGCCGCCGGCTCCGCCATGCCGCGCTCGCCCCGTATCAACCGCGGCTCAGCCCGCGGCCCGGATGGTTTCGCATACGTGGCGGATTTGCGCCCCGGTGAGCTGGGGATAGACGGGTAGCGACAGCACTTCGCGCGCCGCCCGGTCCGAGGCTGGCAGCTCGCGCGCGGAGCCCGCTGCGCTGAACGCCGGCTGGCGGTGCCCCGGGATCGGGTAGTAGATGGCGCTGGCGACCCCGGCGGCGGTGAGCTTCTGGCGCAGGGCGTCGCGGTTAGGGCTGCGCACCGTGAACTGGTGGTAGACATGCGCGCCCCGGCCGTGCTCCGCCGGGAGCCCCACCGCGGTCCCCGCCAGCTCGCGGCGGTAGTGGGCCGCGTGCTGCCGCCGCTGCGCGTTCCATCGGTCCAGGGACTTCAGCTTCACTCTCAGGAGAGCCGCCTGCAGCTCGTCGAGCCGGCTGTTGTAGCCGACGATCTCGTGCCGGTAGGTTTCGCGGCTGCCGTGATGGCGCAGCATGCGCACGGCCTGGGCGAGCTTCGCATCGTTCGTGGTCACCATGCCGGCGTCGCCGTAGGCGCCGAGGTTCTTGGTCGGATAGAAGGAAAAGCAACCCAGAGCGCCCCAAGCCCCCGCGCGGCGGCCGTCGAAATCCGCCCCGATTGCCTGGGCGCAGTCCTCGATCAGCACCAGGTTGTGGCGCTTGCAGATCGCGCTTAGCGCCGTGAGGTCGGCGCACTGCCCGTAGAGATGCACCGCGATGATGGCACGAGTCGCGGGCGTCAGCACGGCTTCCACCGACGCCGGATCCAGGTTGTAGGTGGCCGGATCGATGTCCGCAAAAACCACGCGCGCGCCGACGTACGCCGCCGCTTCGGCGGTCGCGATGAAGGTGAACGACGGCGTGATCACTTCGTCGCCCGGCCCGATGCCCGCCGCGCGCACCGCGAGATGCAGCGCATCGGTGCCGTTGGCAACCGCCACCGCGTGAGCGACGCCGAGATAGGCTGCGACCTCCTTCTCCAGCGCCTCCCCTTCCGGTCCCAGTATGAAGCGGCCCGAGGCGACGACTCTCTGCAGCGCCGCGGAAAGCTCGTCCCCGATCTCGCCCTGCTCGGCGGCCAGGTCGAGCATCGGCACGTTCATGCCGGTCCTCCCTGCTCGAGCCCGCGCAACCGCGTGAGCCGCTCCGTGATGCGCTGGTTCACCTCGAGCGCCAGCGCCAGTGCGCGCCGCCCCTCTACGCCCGAGACGATGGCGGCCTCCTCGCCGCGCACGGCAGAGACGAACGAGCCGACCTCGGTATTGAGCGCGTCGGCCCCGGGAAACTCGCGCTCCTCGACCGTGATCGCTGCGCCGTCGGCGCGGCGCGCCTGCCGCAGGCTGCCGGCGTGCAGGTCCGCCGACGCGTAGCCGTTGCGGCCGAACGCCCGCAGCTTGCGCACCGGCACCTGGCTCACGCGGCTCGCCGAAAGGCTCGCCACCGCCCCGTCGGCGAACTCGATGTGCGCCGTCGCGATGTCGATCGAATCCGTGATCACCTTGAAGCCGCAGGCGATGACCGTCGAGACTTCGGCGCGCGCCAGCGCCAGCGCCAGATCGATGTCGTGGATCATGAGATCGAGCACGACGTCGATATCGGTGACGCGCGGCTGGAACTCGGCCAGCCGCTCCGATTCGATGAAAAAAGGCTGCGCCAGCGTGTCGCGCATGGCCATGAAGGCGGGGTTGTAACGCTCGACATGGCCGACGGCAAGCCGCAGGCGGCGCTCCCCGGCGAGGGCGATCAGGGCGTCGGCTTCCTCGACGGTGCGGGTAATCGGCTTCTCGACCAGCACGTGCACGCCCGCCCCGAGACAGGCACTCGCCACCTGGCAATGCAGCTCGGTGGGAACCGCGACCGAGACCAGGTCGACGCCGGACAGCAGCTCGCGGAAATCGCGCACAGCACGGCAGCCGTGCCGCGCGGCGACCTCCCGCGCATTGGCTTCCGCCGGATCAGCCACCGCGATCAGGTCGACGTCCGGGCGCGCCGCGTACTTGGCCGCGTGGTAGCGCCCGAGGCGGCCCACGCCGATGACCGCGGCGCGCAGCTTTTTCATGGCCAACCTGTTTCCCCGCCTGGCATTGTCCGCGGGATCAATAGTAGCGCGCCTCGCCCGGCGGGCGGGTCTTGAAGCGCTTGTGCAGCCACAGGTACTGCTCCGGCATCTCCAGGATGCGCTCCTCGACGAAGGCGTTCATCCGCCGAGTATCGCGCTCGAGGTCCTCGGTCGGAAAATCCTGCCACGCGGGGTAGAACTGCAGCACGTAACCTTGCGCGCCCGGCAGCTGGCGCGTGACCGCCGGCACGATCGCGGCGCCGGACATCCTCGCGATGCGCGAAAGACCGGTGATGGTCGCCGCCTGGACGCCGAAGAACGGCACGAAAATGGAGTCGCGCGGGCCGAAATCCATGTCGGGCAGGTAGTAGAACGGCACGCCCCGGCGGATCGACTTCACCAGCGATCGCACGCCGGTGTGACGCGAAAAGAGCTCGGGCATCACGAACCGGGTCCGCCCCTCGTAGAGGATCTCGTCAAATACGGGATCCTTCTGGCGGCTGTAGACCGAGGACCCGCGCCACTCGGTGGCTATCCGTACGCCCCCCATGTCGAGTCCGACGAAATGGGGCGCGAGCCAGATCACCGGGCTATCCTTGACCGCGAGCCAATGCTCCAGCCCCTCGATGCGCACCAGCCGCTGCACCCTCTCCTTCGACGACCACCACAGGATGCCGTGCTCGAACGTGGCCCGGCCGAGTGCCTGGAAATGGCTGCGCGCCACGCGCCGCCGCTGGGTCTCGCTCCATTGCGGGAAGCACAGGCCCAGATTGGTGAGGGTCACGCGCCTGCGCTCGCCGACTAGGGCGTAGCCCAGCAGGCCGGCGGCCCGACCGAGCGGCGCCAGCAGCGCGAGGGGCAGAAAGCGCAGCAACCAGACGAGCGCAAGGGCAAGGCGGGTCATGATCCTTCCGCTTTCACGGGCGGAGCCTCCACGCCGCGCGGGACCTTGTAGCGGAAGTAGCTCCACAGGTACTGCTCGGGACAGCGGCGGATCTCGGCCTCGACCGCCCGGTTGAGCGCTGCCTCGTCGGCGAGGCTGCGCGCGGGCAGTTCCTGAAATCGGACATGGTAGCCGCGCCCCTCGGGCAACCGCCGGGCAATGACCATCATCACGGGCGCGCCGGTGCTCTCGTGCAGGCGGCGCAGCAGCGTCATGGTGTAGGCGGGCCGGCCGAAGAAATCCGCCCAGACGCCCTCGCCGGCGCGGGGTGCCTGGTCGGGCAGCACACCTATCGCCTCGCCGCGGGCGAGCGCCTTGTAGAGCATGCGGACACCCCTCAGGCTCGCCGGGGCCAGCACCGCTTTCCAGCGACTGCGCCCCACGAGCATCAGCGGCTCGAGCCACGCCAGCCGGGGCGGGCGATAGAGTGAAGTGATCGGCAGCCGCTGCGCCACGAACAACCCCACCATCTCGAAGCATCCCAAGTGGGGCGTGACGATGACGAGGCCCTTGCCGCGCGCGTGCGCCGCCTGGGCTACATCCCATCCCTCAATTTCGGCGGCCAGCCCCGTTACCTTCTCGTCGCTGCCGAACCATACCGCCAACAACTCGGTCATGCCCTTGCCG
>DATFVY010000039.1:0-2124 GCA_035259925.1 Burkholderiales bacterium | reverse complement strand
GGAGGCGCGCAGCTTAACTCGCGGATAGTTCCCGTCGACCGTCGAAACAGCCAGATCGAGCTCACCGCGCTTGAGGGCGTCCATCAGCAGAACGCTGCGGGCGATCTCGATCTCGACCCGGACCGCGGGAAATTGCTTGTTCAGCCGGCTTAGCAGCGCCGGCAGTATCCTCTCAGCCGCGTCCAGCGGGGCACCGAGCCGGACCGGCCCCTTGGGCTCCTCCGAGACGAGCATGCGAATCGCCTCGTCGTGAAGCATGAGAATTCGCCGCGCATGGTCAAGCAATGTCTCGCCGTGCCGGGTCAGGGATTTCACTCTTCCGGAGCGGCGGAACAACCTGACACCGACCTGCTTCTCCAGGCGCTGCATCTGCTGGGTGACGGCCGACTGCGTGCGATGGACGTGCTTCGCCGCCGCGGCGAAGGTTCCCAGATCCGAAACCGCGACGAACGTGCGCAGCAGATCGAGATCGAAGGTGCGAGCCATATATTAGAAATTCTGAACGATCGCGCCTTCACAATCAAATTGTTTCGCGGCCGTCGCCCGCATAGCATGCCGCCCTTCTGCCAGCGTTTAGGGAGAACGAAGAATGAGCACCGCAACAGCGCGTCACCACCTTTCAATCAATCAAGAGGGAGCCCCAATGAACCAAAGTAAGCAAGTGCACCGAATCGCTCTCGCGGTAGTCGCGTTCTCGATCGGCAGCATCGTGACGGGAGCGGTCGCCACGCTCGCTCCAGGTGCCTCGGCCCCCGGCTACGCGGCGGCGCCGAAGCAGGTGGTCAGCGAGCCGTTCGTCTACTTCCCGGCGCAGTACGTGAACCGGGCGACCGAGATCGAGCCGGCGCCGCCGACGTTCTGAGCCAAGTGCAGGCGCGGACCTACGCCAATATGGAAGCAGGGCCAGGACGTGATGATCACGGGCTCGGTGGGCGACGAGGACGCGAGGAAGCGGTTTCCAGCGGGTTGGAAGGCGCCCAGGCCCTGCCTGAGGATCGTGCCTCATCCGAGGTAGCCGCTCCCGTCTTGACTTGACGGCCGGCCGCCCGGGTCAGAAACTAGGCTCCCGGTCCAAATAATAAATGGTTCGAAGGGGCGGGTCCCCGCCTCGCTATACTCGCGCAATCAAGAGGAGGAAAACCCATGAAACCAACCCTGATCGGCGCGTGCTGTGCGATTGCGCTGGTCGCAGCGGCGCAAGCGCAGGCGCAGGACGCGCGTGGCATGGCGGCTACCTGCTTCACCTGTCACGGCAACGAAGGCCGCAGCGTCGGAGGCGTGCCGCCCAGCCTGGCAGGACGGCCCAAGGCCGAGTTGCTGCAGGCGATGAAGGATTTCCAGGACGGCAAGCGCTCCGCGACGATCATGCACCAGCATGCCAAGGGCTACAGCGACGCGGAACTCGATCTCATCACAGGCTATTTTGCCGGCGTGAAGCCCGGCGCCGCTTCGCCGGCGCCCGCCGCGCGCTAAGGAGGCGAGGATGACAACCAGACGCGAATTCATGAAATGGATGGCGGCCTCGGGCGGGGCCGCGGCGGTGGCGGGCTGCGCCGGCATGGGCGGGGGATCCGCGGGCCGCGTGGTGGTGATCGGCGGCGGCTACGGCGGCGCGACCGCGGCCCGCTACGTCAAGGAGTGGGGTCCCGACATCGATGTCACGGTGGTCGAGCGCGAGAGCGTGTTCGTCTCCTGCCCGATCAGCAACCTGGTGCTTGCCGGCAATACCCAGATCGGCAACCTCACGATGGGCTACGGCGGCCTGAGTGCGCGCGGCGTGAACGTCGTGCACGACAATGCGCTGGCCGTCGACGCGGGCGCGCGCCAGGTGCGCCTCGCGAGCGGCAAAACGCTCTCCTATGACCGGCTGGTCGTCTCCCCCGGCATCGATTTCATCTACGACTCGCTACCGGGCCTGCAGAGCGCGGAAGCGCAGAGCCGGGTGCTCCACGCGTGGAAAGCGGGGCCGCAGACCCTGGCGTTGAGGAAGCAACTCGAGGCGATGCCCGACGGCGGCGTGTTCGTGTTCCATATCCCGACGGCGCCGTACCGCTGCCCGCCCGGACCGTACGAGCGGGTATGCCAGGTGGCGGACTACTTCAAGCGCGCGAAGCCGAAGTCGAA
>DATFVY010000038.1:0-6234 GCA_035259925.1 Burkholderiales bacterium | reverse complement strand
GGCGCTGCGGCCCAACAGGAAGTTGATGCGCGACACGAGCCGCACACGCTCGCCGTCGTCCTCGACCCGCTGCAGGAGCTGCTCGACGTCGCGGATCTCGCGGTACACCTCCAGCTCGGGCGGGAGGAATCCCGAGTTCTTGAGGATGCGGCAGGCGGCGCGCAGCTCTTCCGGCACCAAAGCGTCGTCTTCCAGGTCGAGCGGCGCGCCGGCGCCGGGCAGGTCGTCGAATTCACCGAGTTCCTGCGCCTCGCGGATGCGCTGCTCGGCGATCACATCCAGGATGAGCATCGCTGCGTATAGGGCGGTAAATCTTGCGGCTAATCCCGATAATTCCGGGACATGAGCTAGCTCCCTGATTGGGCTGGCTTTTCCTGCACATGGTGATTATACTGACATGGCCGCGGATGGGGCATGTGATTTGCTTGTGAGATGTCATGTCGGCGCTCTCGCCGGCGTGACTAAGCTCACAGAAGGGGGGGAACCATGGGACTGCGCCTCAAGTTCAACCTGGTACTACTGGTGGTGTTCGCGCTCGGTCTGGGCGGGACCGGCTACATCTCCTACGAGCTGCTGCACAAGAACGCGCGCGACGAAGTGCTGCGCAATGCCGGGGTGATGATGGAGGCGGCGCTCTCCATGCGCGGCTACACGGTGGGGCAGGTGGGCCCGCTCCTGCCGTACAGCGAGGAGAGATTCCATCCCCAGAGCGTGCCGGCCTACGCGGCGACCGAGATCATGAACTCGCTGCGCAAGAAGTACACCGACTACTCCTACAAGGAGGCTGCGCTCAATCCGACGAATCCGCGCAACCGCGCCGTGGACTGGGAGGCGGACATCGTCAACACCTTCCGCGGCAATCCCGACCACACCGAGATCAGCGGAATGCGCGACACCCCGACCGGGCTGTCCCTCTACCTGGCGCGGCCCTTCAAGATCACGAACAAGGCCTGCCTCGCCTGCCACACCTCGGCGGCCGAGGCACCGCCCGCGATGGTGAAAATCTACGGGACGAACAACGGCTTCGGGTGGAAGCACATGGAGGTGATCGGCGCACAGATCGTATCGGTGCCGATGTCGCTGCCGATCCACAACGCCAACCGCGCGTTCTACACTTTCATGGCGTCGCTCAGCGCGGTATTCGTATTGCTGTTCATCATCCTCAACCTGATGATGAGCCTGCTGATCGTGCGGCCGATCACGCAGCTATCGGAAGCGGCGAACGAGATTTCCACCGGCAACCTGGACATTCCCGAGTTCGCGGGGAGGGGCAGCGATGAAGTGTCGCTGCTCGCGCAGTCTTTCAACCGGATGCGCCGCAGCCTGGAAAAGGCTATCGAGCTCATTGAGAAAAAGTGAGCGGTGACCCGTGATCGGTGGCCGGTAACCCATGTTTGACGCGTTGCCCAGGGGCTACGCGCTACACGAGTACCGCATCGATTCGGTGCTCGGCGCCGGCGGCTTCGGCCTGACCTATCTCGCGACCGACAGCAACCTCCATCTCAAGGTCGCGGTCAAGGAATACCTGCCGTCCGACTTTGCTTCGCGCGGCGAGGACAGCACGACGGTGCTGCCGAAGTCGGTCGACGCGACGGAATCATTCCAGTGGGGGCTGCGGCGGTTCATGGACGAGGCGCGCACGCTCGCCTCGTTCCGTCATCCCAGCATCGTGCGGGTGATGCGCTTCTTCGAGGCGAACCGGACCGGCTACATGGTCATGGAGTTCGTGGAGGGGAAGCCGCTGTCGGAGTGGATCCTCACGCGCCGGCCGCTGCCGCTGATGACGCTGCTCGCCCTGGTCGGGCCGCTGCTCGACGGCCTCGATATCATCCACAAGTCGGGATACCTGCACCGCGACATCAAGCCTGCCAACATCTTCGTCCGCGCCGACGGCAGCCCGGTGCTGCTCGATTTCGGCTCCGCCCGCCAGCTCACGGGCGAGCAGCAGGAGCTGACCGCGGTGGTATCTCCCGGCTACGCGCCGCTCGAGCAATACCACGCCCATGGCAAGCAGGGACCGTGGAGCGACATCTACTCGTTCGGCGGGGTTCTCTACTGGATGCTGACCGGCACCAAGCCGGTCGAAGCCGCGGCGCGCGTCCGCGAGGATATCCTGGTGCCGGCTGCCCAGGCGGCCGACGCGCGCGCCTATTCGCCCGAGTTCCTCGCGGCGGTGGACTGGGCGCTCAGGCCCAACGAAGACGAGCGGCCGCAAAGCGTCGGGGAATTCAAGTGGGCGTTGCTGGCAGGAGGCCGCACCGAGCAGTTCGCGCGCACGGTGCCGCTCGATGCCGCGAATACGAATGCGTCCGCGGTAGCCGCGCCCTCCGGCGGGAAGACCGGCGTCGCGCTCGAGCCCGAGCGGGTGAAGCGCGTCGAGACCGAGCTGGCGCGACACATCGGGCCGATCGCGACGGTCGTGGTCCGCAACGCGGCGAAGAAAGCGGCTTCGATTTCCGCCCTGGTGGAAGCAGTGGCGGTGGAGATCGACGACGCCAGGGTCCGCGCGGCGTTCGTGAAGGATTCGTCGGGCAGGGTGGCGAGCCAACCCGTGAGCGCGCCCGGGGGTCCCACGATTTCGCAGAAATTCACCGCCGAAGCGCTGCGGAAAGCGGAGACCGCGCTCGCGCAATACATCGGGGCCATCGCCAAGGTGGTCGTGAAGCGCGCGGCGGGGAAGGCGCGCGACGAGGGCGAGCTCTACCTGCTCATTGCCGACGAAATCAAGGATCCCGCCGAGCGCAAGAATTTCATCCGCAAGGCGGTATCGGCGTCGCGGCCGCCGAAGCGCTAGCGACCTCGGACCAGGTCGTCCTCGCGAAGGCGGGGACCAACAGTGAAGCAGTAACGTGCCCCCATCCTGCCTTCCCCCAGGGCGGGGGAAGGGGATACCCGCCTCCGCGGGAATGGAATGACTACCCTGTCATTCCAGGTATTGGGCGTTCCAGCGCGCGTAAAGCGCATACGCCGCTTCCTTCATGGCGTACTTGTCGGCGTAGTCCCTGGGATCCAGCGGGTCGTGCACGTAGTAGTTGGCGCGGTTGTTCCGGGTGGTCATGAAATGCCAGATCTTGTGCGGGAGCTTGTACGGGGGCTGCCATTCGAAATCGTCCTGCGCTTCGTAATGCAGGAACAGCGGCAGGATCGGGACGCCGGTAAGGATTGAAACCTCGAACGCGCCGGACTTGAACTCCTTGTACAGCCGCCGCCCCTTGCAGCCCCCTTCGGGGTAGAGGGCGATGTTCTGCCCCGAGTTGACGGCATCCACCATGGACTGGATGGCCTGGTCCCGCGATTCGGGATCGTCACGGTCGACATACAGCGTCCCGGCGGCCTTGCTGATCCGGCCGGCGATGAACCAGTCCTGCACCTGCAGCTTTGCCAGCGATACCACGTTGAACAGCGCCGGGATTCCGATGTCCTCGAGCGCCGACGGGTGATTCGCGATCAGGATGAAGCGCGCGGGAAGGCGCTTGCGGTTCTTCTGGTGCAGGCGCAGGTCGACGTCGAGAGCCCGCACGAATGCGCGACACCACACCGGGAACAGCCGCGCCACCACCGGGCTCCTGCCGCGCCACGTCAACCAGGACAGCAGGTAGACCAGCGTGGTCAACAGGATGAAATCGATCCAGCCGACAATCTTTCGCAACCAGCGCAGCAGCAGCAACATCCGGTGTCCCCTGTCTCGTGCAGCAACAACCCGCCAGGCGCCTAATTCTCCATCAGGAACTCGCGCACGACGCGGATCTGGTCCTCGGCCATCAAGGGCGGCGCGTGGCCGACGCCCTCGAACTCCACCAGCCTGGGCTTGGGGCCGCGCAGGGTCATGGCGACGGCCGTCTCCTTCAGCAGCAGGTCGGATTGCGCCCCGCGCAGCAGCAACGTGGGGCAGGTAACGGCGTCCCAATATTGCCAGAGGTCCACGTCAGCGAAAGGGCCGCGAAAAGCAGAGCCGATAGCGGGGTCGTAGCGCAACCCCCATGAGCCGTCGTCGTGCCGCTTCGCGCTCGTCTCGGCAAGGTGCCGCCATTGCGCGTCGGTGAGTGTCCCGAACGGCGCCAGCACCAGGCGCAGCATCGTCTCGATCTCTTCGAGTGTCTTGAAGCGCGGGTCCTTGCCGACGTACAGCGCAATGCGCTCGAGCGCGGCCCTGGGCACGATGGCGCCGACGTCGTTTATGACGAGCTTGTGGATGGGGTTGTTCGTGTGCGACGCGAGCAGCATGCCGATGATGCCCCCCATCGATGTGCCCACCCAGTAGATGCGCCTGGGCCTGGGGTCGCCGCCGATCGCGCGCGCGAGGCGACCCAGCACCCCGCCCGGCGCCGGATGCGCCGTGACGCGCGCGATGAGATTCGTCATGTCGGCGCAGTACTGCGGATAGCCGTACCCCTCCCAGGAGGGGAGCCAGTCGCTCCTGCCGCGGCCAGCGACATCGGGGCAAACCACGCGGAAGTCGGGCTGGAGAGCCTGGGCGAGCGCGTCGAAATCGCGCCCGTTACGGGTGAGCCCGTGTACACAGATGACGATGCGCTCCGCCTGGGGATCGCCCCATTCCACATAGTGCATGCGGTGGAAGCCCTTCGAGTTGAGGCACGCGACGCGATCGCTTCTCATCATTGCCTTTGTGCCGCTGCGGTCCGTTGTGGTTCCGCCTTGGAGATCTTAAAGCATGAACAGCGCGGCAACGCCGGCCCCGACGAATGTCACGAGGTGCGCCCAGCTCCAGAAGTGGTAGCGCGCACCCAGCCTGTCGGGCATCTCGTTGGCGAGCAGAAACAGCCTCCCGGCGCCGGGCTTGCGCAGCCGGTGGACGCCTTCGACCGCGCGGGAGCGCGATTCAGCGTGCTGCTTGCGGACTTCGCGCTGCGCCTGCAGGCGCGCCAGCTCCCACTCCTTCAGGTCTATCCTGCCGTCCTTGTCGAGGTCGAAACGCTCGCGCAGCCGCTGCCCGTTCTTCTTCCATTCGGCAAGGAGAGCACCCACATCGGCGCGTTCCTCGCGGGCTGCCGCCGGGGCCGCGCTCAGGGTGCTGAATTCGCCGATGGCGTAGAGCGCCGACTTCGCCAGCAACAGCCATTCGCTATAGCGATAGCTTCCCACGTCCCACTGCTTGTGGTCGTGAGTCAGGATCTCGGCGCCCCGGGGCGAGATGACGCACTGCCCCGTAGGGTCCACCAGCAGGAAATCCTCCTCGCTGCGGCCGCTGTCCACGGTCTGCCATTTGTCATTCGAGCCTTTTTCCTGGATCTCGTATGAATACCAGCAGCAGGGCGAGCTGCTCAATTTGCTGATGAGCGGCGCGCCGGGCAGCGCCTCGGCGCGGCCGACGAGCTCGACGTAGCCCTGCGCGGCGGAGGCGACCCTGGACGTGGGTAGATCGTGGATCTGGCGATAGCGCCGGTAGTTGGCCGCCCACGCGCAGAAGCTCACCACGGACATCGCGCCCAGGGCGTAGGGCCAGACCTCGACGCTGTCGGCCTGGATCGCAAGGGCGACGATGGTGAAGTGGACGGCCCCCGACAGCCATCCCGGCTGATGCAGGCGAGTCGACGCGAAAGTCATCGGCGTCCCGGTGCGCTACTGCATCGCCGGCAGCGCGGTGCACACGCGCTCAGCGCAGGTCAGGACTTGAAGAGCTTGCCGATATCCACGTCGGCCTTTTCCCCGCCCTGGAACTCGAGCAGCTGCGCCGGCTTGAATCCGAACATGCCGGCGACGATGGTGTCGGGAAATTGCTCGATGCGGATGTTGTTGACGTTGACCGACTCGTTGTAGAACTCGCGCCGGTCGGCGATGGCGTTCTCGAGCCCGGAGATGCGGGTCTGCAGCTGCTGGAAAGTCTGGTTGGTCTTGAGGTCGGGATAGGCCTCGGCCAGCGCGAACAGGTTGCCGACGGTCGCGCGCAGCGCGCCTTCGGCCTGTCCGAGCTGGGAAATGTTCTGGGCCTCGCGGGCGTTGAACACGCGGGAACGCGCTTCCATGACCCGGGTGAGCGTATCCTGCTCGAACTTCATGTACTGCTTGCAGGTCTCGACCAGCTTGGGCAGCTCGTCATGGCGCTGCTTGAGCAGCACGTCGATGTTCGCCCACGCCTTGGTGACGTTGTGCTTGATCTGGACGAGGTTGTTGTAAATCATGATCGCGTAGACCACGAGAACAAACAGCAAGCCCAGCACGATGATGGCGCCAATGCCCATGACACCTCCCCTGACGAACTATTCCCCGGGGAGA
>DATFVY010000037.1:0-3018 GCA_035259925.1 Burkholderiales bacterium | reverse complement strand
GGGCGTGAGGGCGTGAGCGCGGTAGGTGGAAAAGACTTACTTCCGCTCTCCCGATCTCCCGCTCTCACGGGTTCAGTTCGCTCTCCCGATTTCACGCTCTCACGGCATCTGCCGCGCGGCGCGAGCTTAGCGCCGCCACCGGGCGGCCGGCCTGGTCCGGCGCGGGAGCGTGATGAGCGAAGATATGCGGACCGATCTCGGAGACCCGCCGCACGCCCACGTAGCCGAAGGACCGCTCCATTTCGTCTGAAAGTATCCTGATCGCCCTCGCGGCGCCCGCCTGCCCACCGCACGCGGTGCCGTAAAGGGTCGCCCTGCCGACCAGCACCATCTTCGCGCCGAGCGCGAGGGCCTTCACGATGTCGCTGCCGCGGCGGATGCCGCTGTCGAGGATGACGGTGCAGCGGTCGCCGACCGCCTCCACGATCTCCGGGAGGATGTCTATGGTCGCCACGGCGCTGTCGAAGGCGCGCCCGCCGTGATTCGAGACCACCACGGCATCGGCGCCCGCATCGACGGCGGCCCGCGCCTGGTCACCGCTCAATATGCTCTTGACGATGAGCTTGCGCGGCCAGAAGTCGCGGAATTTCCGGATGTGCTCCCAGGTCATGGCCTGGAACGCCTTCGGGCGCACGCGCTTCTTGCCGTCGAGGATGGTATGCCGGTAGCGCTTGGGAAAATTCGCGTTCGTGGGCATGCCTTCGTTGACGAGGTACCTGCGCATCACGCGCCACATCCAGCCGGGATGCAGCATCATGTCCACCGCCGCCGTGACGTTGGGCCGGAACGGAAAGGAGTAGCCGTTGCGCTCGTTGTGCTCGCGCCCGCGGCCCGGCGCCTGGTCGATCGTCACCATCAGGACTTCCCAGCCGAGGTCGCGCGCGCGCGCGACCATCTCGTAGGAGCCCTCCTCGTCCGCCCACGGGTAGAGCTGGAACCACTTGCGCGCGTCGGGCACTTTCACGCTGACCTCTTCCATGGAGGTGAGCGCGCCCGTCGCGAGCGTGAAAGGAATGCCCGCCGCGGCAGCCGCCCGCGCCAGCTCCACCTCGCCCTGGTACCACATCAGCCCGGCGCTGCCCGTGGGAGCGATCCCGAAAGGCAGGTCGATGCGCTTGCCGAAAATCTCGGTGCCGAGGTCGCGCTTCGACCAGTCGTTGAGAAAGCGCGTGCGCAGCTTGATGCGCTGGAACGCCGCGCGGTTCTCCTCGAGCGAAATGCCGTCCTCGGTGCCCTTGTCGACGTACTCGAAGATCCCCTTGGGCAGGCGGCGCTGGGCAGCCTCGCGCAGATCGAAGATGTTGTAGCACTTGTCCAGGTTCGTCATGGGATCGTCTCCCTGCCCTCCCGCCCTAACCCCGGTGATGGGTGATGGGTGATGAGTGATGCGTCTCCCGCAGTGCGGAGCACGCATTACCCATTACGCATTACCCATTACCCTTGCCAACAGGGATTCTCTATTCGAGCTTCACGTTGAATTCGCGGAAGAGCTTCCCGATCATTTCTGAGTCCGCCTTCAGGCGCTTGTCGAGCTCTTCCGGCGGCCTGTGCGCGGGGTAGAGCGTCTGGTTGCTCAGCTTGGCTGCGACATCAGGATCGTTCATCGCTTTTCCGAACTCGGCGTTGAGCCGATCGACGATCGCCCTGGGGGTTCCCGCCGGGGCAAAAGCACTGACCCAGGTCGACGATTCGTAGCCCGGAAGGGTGTCCGCGATCGTCGGCACGTCCGGCAGCTCCGCCAAGCGCTTCGCCGAAGTCACGCCCAGCGGACGCACGCGATTGGACCTGATGTACTGGATCAGCTCGCCGATCGCCGCGACCTGGGCCTGCGTTTCCCCCGATACCAGGGCTATCACAGCGGGCCCGCCGCCCTTGAACGGCACTTGGGTCATCCGGATGCCAGCCCTGGACTCGAAGAGCACGCCGTTGAAGTGCGTGTAGGTGCCGTAGCCGGAGTGCCCGTGGAGAATCGCATTCGGGCGCTGCTTCGCCAGCGCGATGAATTCCTTCACCGACCGTGGCGGCAGCGAGGGATGCACGGTCAGCACGGCGGGGACCAGCGCGAGGGGGCTTACCCCGTTGAAATCGCGCAGGGGGTCGTACGGCAGCTTGCTGTACAGGTGCCCGTTGGAGACGTGGGAGGCGACGGTTTGTACCAGCAGCGTATAGCCGTCCGGCTTGCTTTGGGCCACGACGGCCGAGCCGATCGTGCCCCCCGCGCCCGCACGATTGTCGATGATGAACTGCTGCCCCATCTGCTCCGAGAGCTTGGCGAAAACGATGCGCGACACGATGTCGTTCGCCCCTCCCGGAGGAAACGGCACGATCACGCGCACGGGCCTGACGGGATAAGCCTGGGACCAGGCCACGCCCGCGGCGGACAAGCTGCAGACGATGAACGCGGCAAACAGCCGGGCTGCTTTCATATCCTGTACTCCCGATTTCCCGAAAGAGATTCTGCCATGGCGGCCCCGTCTCGATCTCCCGCCCTCCCGCTCTCGCCGCTTCTATTCGTCCCTGCCGTAGTGCAGGCGCCGGTACGGCACGCTCGGCACCGATTTGGAGATGCGCAGGTCCACCATCATCGGGCCGGGCTTTGCCACGAACTCCTTCGCCGCCGCGGTCAGCTGGTCTATGGTCGTCGCGTGGGCGCCGCGCCCGCCAAACGAAACGGCTACCTTGCCCAGGTCCGGCGTGGTGATTTGCGAGCCCCGCGTCTCCATCTTGTGCGCGTCGAGCTTGTAATACTCGGCGCCCAGCGCCTCGTTGTTCATCACGATCACGAGCAGCGGCATGTTGTAGCGCACCGCAGTCTCGAACTCCGCGAGGTGCATCATCACGCTGGCGTCGCCGTCGAGCAGCATGGCGGGCTTGCCCGTCGCCACGACCGCCCCCATTGCCGCCGGCAGCATCTGCCCGATGCAGCCGAAGAAGTGCCCGCCCTGCACCAGCCCGCGCCGGCGCGTCATCAGCATGCTGGCGAACGCCGAGGTCATGCCGCTGCCCGAGAGCAGCCCG
>DATFVY010000036.1:0-10731 GCA_035259925.1 Burkholderiales bacterium | reverse complement strand
TGCTGCAAGGCCAACAAGGGCGTATGCGGTTGCCGGGCCGGGAAGATCGTGTGCTGCGACAAGACGTTCAGCGACACCTGCACCTGTAACCGGGACGAAGCCCCGGACGGCATTCACTGACGGCCGGGGGCGCGCGGCGCCCGTTCACTTCTTGGTGAGATTCCAAACGCCGTCCGCCTGTCGCGCGGACGGGTCGGCCCGGAGCTGCTCGACCCGGGACAGGAGCAGCTTGGCCGGCTGATCGGCCGGGTCGAGCTTCAGGCAATCCCTGAAGGACTTTTCAGCCGCGTCCCATTCGCCTTTGCGGTAATGGCGCAAGCCCTGCTCAAAGTGTCCCTTGAGCTCCAGAACGCCGCTGCCCAGCTGTCCCTTGCGCCCGAGCAGCTCGAATATCCGCACCGGCTCGCTCTTGCCCACCACGCGTATGCTGTCCAGCTCGCGCGCCTCGATCGCGTCCGCCGCCAGCTTCCACGTGTCCTCGTTCATCAGGATGGTGGTGCCGTATTCCTTGTTGGCGCCCTCCAGCCGCGAGGCGAGGTTGACGTTGTCGCCGATCACGGTAAAGCCCTTCGACAGCTCGGACCCGATGGTGCCGACTGTCACGTCGCCGCTCGCAATGCCGATGCGGAAATTGACCGTGGGCAGCCCCCTTCTCAGTCCCAGGACGTCGGGCAGCATGCGCCGGAACTGCTCCATCCGCGCTATCTGGTCCAACGCCGAGAAGCAGGCGAGGGCGGCGTGCTCCCTCTCGTCGGTGAACGGCGGCCCCCAGTAGGACATGATCGCGTCGCCGATGAACTTGTCGATGATGCCCTGGTGCTCGCGGATCGGCTCCGACATCAGGGTGAAGTACTGGTTGAGGAAGCGCACCACGCCGTCGGGCGTGAGCTGCTCGCACATCGCGGTGAAGCCCACCAGATCGGAGAAGGAGACGGTCATCACCCGCTTCTCTCCGCCCGAGGAGGACAGCCGGTTCTCCAGCAGCCCCTGGACGATGCGCGGGTCCACGTACTTGCCGAACGTGTCCTTGATCCGCTCCTTCTCGCGCAGCCCGGCGACCATGTTATTGAAGGCCTCGGTGAGCGCCGCGATCTCGTCGGCCGAGCTCGCCTGGATGCGGATATTGAGGTCTCCCTGCTCCACCGCCCGGGTTCCGGTAAGGAGCCGGCGCACGGGCTGCACCAGGTTGCGGGTGATGATCGCGGCGAAGATCAGGCCCAGCACGACGGCGACGATCGTAATGCCCCAGTTCAGCCGTACCGCCCGCGCTTCCTCGGCACGGGCGCGGTCCGCGGAATCCTGGGTCAGCTTCTGCAGCGCGACGATCACCTTTTCCAGCCGCCCGTTGATGGCTTCCTTCTCCTGCACCAGGACGTCGCGCACGATCTTGAGCGAGCGCGGATTGCCTTCCTCGGCTTCCACCAGGAATTGGCGAAATGTCGCGTGGAAATGCTGGCGCGCAGTCTGGATGTCCGGCAGCTCCTCCTTCAACACGGTGAGCCCGACGCGGTCCACGTCGACTTCCCTGGAGGCCAGCGCCTGCTCGATCAGGCGCAGGCTCGAGTCTATGACCTGGTCGGCGTTGACGCCGCGCTGGTCGAACAGCCGCTTTTCCTGCTCGATGGCGGCCTTGTCCCGTCGCGGCGCCTGCAGCAGCAGCAGGATGCGCTCGAAGTGCACCACTTGCTGACGCACCAGGGTTTCGACGCTGCCGACCTGCTGGTCGACGGGGATGTAGTAGCTGGAAAGCGCCGCGACCTCGTTGTTCAGGACGCGCAGGTTGCGCGCTGATAGCCCGGTCACCAGCGCCATCAGCACGAGCAGGCCGAGGGCGATGCTGTAGACCTTGAGGCTGATCGGGCGTCGCATCGCGAGCGTCCCGGGCGGGGAGCGGTGGTGGTGCTATCCGCGCGGGGTGCGGGCGCTGGCTCCGCCGTCGACCGAAATGACGGTGCCGGAAACGTAGGAGGCGCGGTCGGAACACAGGAAGGCGACGACATCCGCGACCTCCTCGACGGTAGCCGCCCGCCCGAACGGGAAGCCCTTGGTCAGCTCAGACCACTTCTCCGGATCGCCGAACTCCTTCTGGGCCTGGTTGCGCCAGCGCGTGACGCCGCGGTCGGTGGCGGTGGCGCTGGGGTTCAGCCCCAGCACGCGCACGCCGAACTTCGGGCTCTCTGCGCCGAGCGCGCGCGAGAACGCCATCAGGCTCGCGTTGGCCATGCTGCCGGCGATATAGCCCGCGGTGGGCCGCTCGCCGGCGCCCCCGATCACGTTGACGATGACGCCGCGCTTCCTCTCGCACATCGCGGCATAGATCTCGCGCGCGACGTTGATGAAGCCGAACACCTTCAGGTCCCAGGAATCGCGCCACACCTTCTCGTCGAGGCCGGTGAGAGTGCCTTGGGGGATGGCGCCCGCGTTGTTCACCAGGATGTCCACGTCGCGGCAGGCCTGGCCCAGCTTGCGGGCGTTCTCGCTCGCGCCCAGGTCGAGGGGATGGCAGGTGATCTTGACCTTGTGGGCTGCCAGGATCTTGCCGCGCGCCGCATCGAGGTCGGCCGCGTTGCGCGAAGACAGGTGCAGGTTGCAGCCCTCGGCCGCGAGCGACTGCGCCACGCCGAAGCCGATGCCGCGGGAGCCGCCGGTGATCAATGCCGTGCGGCCGGATAGCTTGAGGTCCATTGGGGAATCCGTGAAAAGGTTGTCGCCGGCTATTCTACTGTACCCGGTTGGCGACACTTCGGACGTCAACGGCCGTCCCGCGCGGTGCGTTAGAGCGCGTACCGGAGATGGAATTCCGGAATCTGAACATTCCCCGAGAGGAAAGGAGTAATGACATGAGCAAGTTTCTGACGACGCTGGTTGCTATCGCTTTTGCTGCGGCCGCCTCCCTCCCCGTGGCGCAAGCCGCGGACAAGGGTGACACGAAACCCGCGCCCACCGCGGAGAAAAAGAAGGGCGAAGCCAAGAAGAAGTCCGAAGGCAAGAAGGGCGAACAGAAGAAGAAGGGCGAAGGCAAGAAGAAGGCCGAAGAGAAGAAGTAAGGCTGCACCCGGGATGCGCCGCGGGCAGCCGCCGGCGCTTCTCTTGAGAAAGGCAGGGTACGCCCTGCCTTTTTCCTTTTGCGCAACGCCTTCGGGCAGGGCAGGCCAGGGGCCGGCTACAATCTAGACCCTTCTTCGTGCCTCAGGCGCCATGTATTACGTAGACGCTCTCACCGGGGCCCGCTATCCCCTCGACGAGCCGCGCTGGTGCGGGGACTCGGGCGGGCACCTCAACCTGGGCGATGCGCCCGGCCTCAAGCGCGCGGATATCGACACTGCCGTGTGTTCGCTGTGGCGCTACCGCCGGGCCCTGCTGGTGGAGGTGAAGAGCGCGGTCACGCTGGGCGAGGGCTGGACAGCGCTGGTTGCGGCGCAGTGGGATGGCCTGCCGGTCGCGCTAAAGCTCGACTACCTGATGCCGAGCGGCTCGTTCAAGGACCGCGGCATGACCGTCATGGTGAGCTATCTCAAGAGCCGCGGCCTCACCCGCGTGCTCGAAGACTCGTCGGGCAACGCCGGCGCGTCACTGTCGGCGTACTGCGCCGCCGCAGGCCTGCATTGTCGCGTGCTGGTTCCGGAAACCGCGTCGTTTCCCAAAATCGCTCAGATCGCCGCTTGCGGGGCGGAGGTAGTGACGATCAAGGGCTCACGCCAGGACGTAGCGGACGCTGCCCTCGCGATGAGCCGCGAGATTTTCTACGCCAGCCACAACTGGCAGCCGTTTTTCGCGGAAGGAACCAAGACGCTCGCTTACGAGCTGTGGGAGCAGCTCGGCTTTCGCGCTCCCGACAACGTCGTGGTCCCGGTCGGCTATGGCGCGAACGTGCTTGGCTGCGACCGCGGCTTTTCGGAGCTGCTGCGCAACGGCGAGATCACCAGGATGCCCCGCCTCTTCGGCGTGCAGGCCGCGAACTGTGCGCCCTACCACGCGGCCTATCGCGCGGGCGTGGAGCATTTCATCCCGGCGCCGGTGGCCCCGACGGTCGCGGAAGGCATTGCGTCCTCGAAACCGACGCGGATGCGCGAGGTGCTTGCGCCGGTGCGCGCCTCGGGCGGCGAGATTGTCGCGGTCAGCGAGGAGGAAATCGTGCGCGCGCTCGGTGCCCTCGCGCGCAAGGGCTACTACGTCGAACCCACGTCGGCCGCCGCCGCCGCCGGGCTGTCGCAGCTGATCGCCCGCCGCGTGGTCAAGAAAGGCGAAACCACCGTGCTGGTGCTTACGGGCTCGGGCTTGAAGTCCTCCGAGACGATCGGAAAGCTTCTCGGAGCCGGGATGCAGCGCGGCTCGTAGGCGCCGCTTTATGCCTCCCATATTCGGGGGATATGCTATTGGCAGGATCAACCAGTAGGATCAGACTCTGATCGACGGGTGGGCTTGCGGTCTGTTCACAACAGGGGGGAATATGGGGAAGACACAACGGGAAGGACTTGATCTGCGGCAGCTGGCGCGCAACTCGCTTGTCCCGCTCCTGACGGCGCTGCTGGTCAGCGGATGCGGCAGCGGCAGCGACTCGGCCGGGTCGGCTCCGGCTTCGGCGCAGGACGAAATGAGCCAGGCGGTCGCAATGGTGGCGGCCGGCAGCGGAGAGGCCGCGCAAGCGGTTGCAGCCGCGCAAGCGGTTGCGGCCGCGGGCGCCTTAGAGGTTCGCGACGATGGAAACCGCATTCGCCAGTTGATCGTGTTCGGCGACAGCTTGAGCGATGTCGGCACCTACAAGGTGGGGACGATCGCGCAAGTGGGGGGAGGCAAGTTCACGACCAACCCCGGACCGGTCTGGCCCGAGACCGTCGGCTTCCTGCTGGGCGCGCGCGTGACGCCGTTCCGGCAGGGATTCGGCGGCGCCTCCCAGGTCGTGGGCGGGACGGGGTTCGCGATGGGCGGCGCGCGCGTATCGCAGCAGCCGGGCATCGGCTGCAATCCCGATGCCACCGGAGCCTGCACGGCTGCGCTGACGATCCCGGTTTCGCAACAGGTCAGCGATTACCTCGCGGCGAACGGCGATCGCTTTACGCGCAATCAACTGGTGTTCCTGCTCGCGGGCGCGAACGACATCTTTTTCCAGCTCGGAGTGTTCCAGGCGAAGGTAGCGGGCGGAATCCCGGTGCAGCAGGCGCAGCAAGAAGCGCTTGCCGCGATTCAACAAGCCGCCCTCGAGCTGGCCGGGCAGGTGCACCGTATTGCCGGCAAGGGCGCCACGCGCATCGCCGTGCTCAACGTGCCGGAGATCAGCGACACGCCGCTCGGCAAGGCGCCGGCGACGGCGCCGGTGCGCCCGCTGATTGCGGGCATGGTGCAACTGTTCAATGCCGTGCTCGCGGCCGGGTTGAATGGAACCGGGGCGGTGTTGCTCGACCTGCGTGCCGAATTCAAGCGCGTCGATGAGAATCCGGGCGCGTTCCTGGTGCGAGAAATCAACGTGCCAGCGTGCGACGCCGCCAAGATTTCGGCCGTCACCAACGGCCTCGAGCAGGGTGGCTCAAGCCTGTTCTGCTCGCGCCAGACGCTGGTACAGAACGGCGCCGCGCTGACCTACCTGTTCGCCGACACCGTGCACCCGACGACGCTCGGGCATGTGATCTTTGCACGATTCGTGTTGGTCGAGGTCTGGAAGCGGGGCCTGCTGTAGGCGTCGCGTCGGCGGCCGCGGGGCCGTCAAGGCCCGGCGCGAAATCGCTTCTCGCTCTTTGGCCCGGCCGGCGCCGTGCCCGGACCGGGACGGCTGGCTCAGGCGACGCCGTACTTCCTGAACCAGTCCTGATGAGCATGGCACTGCGATTGCGGCATCCTTCGCTCAGGCGCTGCAGACCGCCTCGTCGCCGTCGGCCGTGACGCGGGTGCCGAGCCGCGCGCTGCGCTCGGCCAGGTCGGCCAGCGCGGCCTCCTCCTCGCGCGGCGCCCGCAGGACCGACTCGTTGGCGTCGTTATGGCGCACGAAGCGAAAGGAGGCGCGCTTCACGTTCCGCCCTTCGAGCACGACGCGCGCGAGCATGCCGACCCAGTCGCCGTGCTTGCGCCCGCCGTGCCCCGTGTGAAACGAAAAGCTGCCGAGCCCGTAGAAAATGGGCTTGCCGCGATAGAACTCGACCGGCAGCGAGTAGTGCGGCCCATGGCCGATCACGAGATCGGCCCCGCTATCGATCGCGGCGTGCGCGATTTCCGTCATGTACTCGAGCACGTCCTGGTGCAGGCCCCAGTGATGCGAGGCGACCAGGATATCCACGCGGGAGCGCAGTGCCGCGATGTCCTCGCGATAACGGGCGAGATAGTCGCGGTCGGCCCAGGTGACGATGACCGGGGGTATCCCGGGGCGGTTCATGGGCGGAATTTCGGGCCGCATCTTGTAGGCGGGGACCTGATACGCGGTGTGGCCGCGCAGGACGGCGACGCCCGGAGAGCGCTCCCCCGCCTCGTGGTTGGTCGGCCAGTAGACGGATGTCCGCTGCAGGAAGCCGACGCGCACGCCATTGCGCTCGACGATCGCGGGCGCGCGGGCCGCTTCGCGATCGGCGCCGGCGCCCGTGCTGGGAATGCCCAGCTCCCGCAGCCGGAGGAGCGAGGCGCCAATGGCCTCCGCGCCGTAATTGACGTTGTTGGCGTTGCCGACGGCGTCGAAGCCCGCGATTCTCAGTGCCTCGCCGGCGGCGGGTGGCGCGTAAAACCCCTCGTCCCCCGGCGACTGCGTCTCAGCCGGCTGGTAGAGGCAGCATTCGAGGTTCGCGAAACGCACGTCGGCCTGGTTGAGCAGTGGTGCGGCGCGCGCGAAGGGCACGCGGGGGTCGGTGACGTTCATGAGATTGACGTCGCCGGCGAGCAGCAGAGTGGTCGGCACGTGGGCTTCCCGATCGGTGCGGGAGGATATTATCCCAGCCCCAACCGGCGCATTCCCGGGCAGGGGGGAGGTCCGCCGGCACTCTTGACAGTGCCCGCCGAGGGCGACAAGCTTTCGGGAAGTTCCAGATAATGGACCGGACAGCCCAAGCGTCCTGGGACTGAGGAGGATCGATGTTCAAGAACATCCTGATACCGACCGACGGGTCCGAGCTGTCGCAGCGCGCGGTGCGCGTCGCCGTGGATCTGGCGAAGCTGCACCGGGCGCGGCTGACCGGCATACATGTCATTCCCGACTACCACTTGCTGATCGCCTATGAGGGCGCGTTCGATCCGGTCACCGAGGAGCGCATCGAGGAAGACGCGAAGGCGCGCGCGGAGAACTATCTCGCCTTCGTGCGCAAGAGCGCGGCGGACGCGGGCGTGCCGTGCGATACCGTGTGCGAGACCAGCGACCATCCCTACGACGCCATACTCAAGACCGCCGATGGGCGCCACTGCGATCTCATCGTGATGACGTCACACGGTCGCAAGGGCCTCGCCGCCGTGCTGCTGGGAAGCGAAACGCGGAAGGTGCTCACGCACACCCGCATCCCGGTTCTGGTCGTGCGCTAGGCCGAACCCGGCTATCCATTAAGCTATTGATATAAAACGCATTGTTCAAATGCGTCCAATGGATGACGCACAGCAGCAGCAAACGCTTGCATTTTGCCTGTGTATGCAGGATAATTTGAACTGCGTCGCCGCCTCTCAGGCGGGGGCGCACTCCTCCAAAACCTCCTCCTTTGGTGGAACTTAAGCGCAACCCCTCGGGTTGCGCTTTTTTTTGTGCTGCTGCCGCATGCGCCAGTGGCTTTCCGGTGGTCCCGCGCAACCTGTTCTCCGATCGCCCACCCCCTCTTGACGCATTGCAGCAACGAGTGGCGGGCACGACAGGCTGTAGCTGTCGCGTCGACCTGGGCGCCGCACGCAGCGCGACCGAATGGTGCGCGATGCGAGCGTGACCGGGGAGCTGCAATGCCGTTTGTTATCATTCGAGCTGGCCGCGGCATCGTTCATGGGCGCGTCCATGGCGCGCTGTGTCGCCCCATCAGCAGGCAGGCTGACAGGTAATTGACTTCGGTCAAGGCCGGCCGGCAAGCAGCTGTAATAGAGTGAATTCATCCCCGCCCGCGACGGCCCAGCCGCAGCCGGCCGATACAGGTCAGCGATGAAAATCCACGAATACCAGGCGAAAGAAATCCTGCGCAAGTACGGCGTCGCCACGCCGCGCGGGATTCCGTGCTTTGCCGTGGAGGAGGCAGTGGACGCGGCGAAGCAGCTGGGCGGCAAGGTCTGGGTGGTGAAGGCACAGATCCACGCCGGCGGCCGCGGCAAGGGCGGCGGCGTCAAGCTGGCGAAGTCGCTCGACGAAGTGAAGCAGTACGCCGGGCAGATCCTCGGCATGCAGTTGAAGACCCACCAGACCGGGCCGGGCGGCCAGAAGGTGCGGCGGCTGCTGATCGAGGAAGGCGCCGACATCAAGAAGGAGCTTTACCTCGGCATGGTGGTGGACCGCGGCACGCAGCGCGTGGTGATGATGGCCTCCAGCGAGGGCGGGATGGACATCGAGGAAGTCGCCGCCAAGACTCCCGAGAAGATACACAAGGTAGCGATAGACCCTGTCAAGGGACTCGCCGACAAGGACGCCGAGGACATCGCGAGGAAAATCGGCGTGCCCCAGAAAAGCATCGCGCAGGCGCGCGACCTGCTGAAGGCGCTCTACAAGACGTTCGACGATACCGACGCGTCGCTCGCCGAGATCAATCCGCTCATCCTGACCGGCGACGACAAAGTCGTGGCGCTGGATGCCAAGATCAACTTCGACGACAACGCGCTGTTCCGCCACCCGGAGATCATGGCCCTGCGCGATCTCGACGAGGAGGATCCGGCCGAAGTCGAGGCTTCCAAGTTCGACCTCAACTACATCCAGCTCGATGGCAACATCGGTTGCCTGGTGAACGGCGCGGGGCTTGCCATGGCGACCATGGACATCATCAAGCTCTACGGCGGCATGCCCGCCAACTTCCTCGACGTCGGCGGGGGCGCATCCACCGAGAAGGTGACCGAGGCCTTCAAGATCATGCTGAAGAACCCCAAGCTGAAGGCGATCCTGGTCAACATCTTCGGCGGCATCATGAAATGCGACGTGATCGCGCAGGGGGTCGTCGCGGCGGCGCGAGAAGTCAGACTTTCCGTGCCCCTGGTCGTGCGCCTGGAGGGCACCAACGTGGACCTCGGCAAGAAGATACTGGCCGACTCCGGGCTACCCATCATTTCCGGCAACAACATGGCCGATGCCGCTCAAAAAGTAGTGGCGGCGGCCAAGGGCAGATGACGGGGGCCCGGCGGGCCTATCGGCCCGGTTTCCCTCGGAAAACAGGGGTGAGTGACCACTTACTTTGGGCGGCCATCAGGGCGATATGAGCATCCTCATCAGCAAGAACACCCGGGTGATGACGCAAGGCATCACCGGCAAGACCGGCCAGTTCCATACCAAGATGGGCAAGGAGTATGCGAACGGGAAGAACTGCTACGTCGCGGGCGTGACCCCCAAGAAAGGCGGGCAGAGCTACGAGGGCATACCGATCTTCGAGACGGTCAAGGAAGCGAAGGAAAAGACCGGCGCCAACGTCTCCGTCATCTACGTTCCGCCACCCTTTGCCGCGGCGGCGATCAACGAGGCGGTGGACGCCGGGCTCGACCTGGTGATCTGCATCACCGAGGGGATCCCGGTGCGGGACATGGTGCGCGCCAGGGAGCGGATGAAGGGGAAGAAGACGCTGCTGGTTGGACCGAACTGCCCGGGCGTGATCACGCCGGACGAGATCAAGATCGGCATCATGCCCGGACACATCCACAAGAAAGGGCCGGTCGGCGTGGTATCGCGCTCCGGCACCCTGACCTACGAGGCCGTCGGCCAGCTGATGGAAGTGGGGCTGGGCCAGTCCTCCTGCGTGGGCATCGGCGGCGATCCCGTCAACGGGTTGAAACATGTCGACGTGCTGAAGATGTTCAACGACGACCCGCAGACCGAGGCGGTGATCATGGTGGGCGAGATCGGCGGCACCAACGAGGAAGAGGCGGCGCGCTGGGTGAAGGCGAACATGAAGAAGCCGGTCGTCGGGTTCATCGCGGGTGTCACCGCGCCCCCGGGCAAGCGCATGGGCCACGCCGGCGCGATCATCTCCGGCGGCAAGGGTACGGCCGAGGAAAAACTCGCCGTCATGGAGGAATGCGGGATCAGGACCACGAAGAATCCCGCCGAGATGGGCAAGCTGCTCAAGTCGGTCCTGAAGTAGCCGCGGTCGAGGAGGTCGGTTGGAAGGCGGTATCGTCAAGAAGAAGCGCGGCGGAGATGCCCGCGGCAAGCCCAAGGGCCGGCCCGTCGACCCCAGGGCGCTGGCCGAGGTGCAGGCACTGCTGGGTGACGATCCGCGGCGGCGCGACCTGTTGATCGAGCACCTGCACAAGATCCAGGACCGCTACGGTTGCCTCTCGGCGCCGCACCTGGTGGCGCTGGCGCGCGAGATGGGGCTTGCCACGACCGAGGTCTACGAGGTCGCCACGTTCTACCATCACTTCGACGTCATCAAGGAAGGTGGCGCCGCGCCCCCTGCGCTCACCGTGCGGGTGTGCGACTCGCTCTCGTGCGAGCTCGCCGGAGCGCACGACTTGCTGGAAAAGCTCAAGACCGCACTCGGCGCCGGCGTGCGCGTGCTGCCCGCGCCCTGCGTGGGCCGCTGCGAGCAGGCGCCGGTGGCTGTGGTAGGCAAGAATCCGGTGGCGCAGGCCACCCTGGCAAGGGTGCAGCCG
>DATFVY010000035.1:0-3588 GCA_035259925.1 Burkholderiales bacterium | reverse complement strand
CGGTCAGCGCGGCGGCTGTAAGCAGATAGGAGATTCGTGACACGTTCGCCTCCAGTGGGTTGATGGGCTGAGCATCACGTCTCCTCGGACTGCTTTCTTATGGTTGATCCGGTGGTTGCGAACGGACAACGACCGTTGTTTATTCCATTGCGGCAGAAACGAAAGCGCGCGATGAGCTGCGCCAAGCGCCAGCCTCGATCGCGCGCAGGTAAATCGAGCGCGTCGCGTCTCGATTTACAGGTTGTAGCCCTTCTCGTTGTGCAGCACCGTGTCGAGACCCTCAGTCTCTTCCTCGGATTGCACGCGCATCCCGGCGATGAGGTCGCTCACCTTGAGCAGGACCCAGGTTACGACGCCCGACCATGCCGCAACGGCGAGCACGCCGATGACTTGCGTCAGGACCTGGTCGCCCATCGTTACTTTATCGGGATAGCCGCCGCCGCCAAAGGTGGCCGCGACAAACACGCCGGTCAGTATCGTTCCCATCGCGCCGCCGACGCCGTGCACCGGGAACACGTCGAGCGAGTCGTCCACCTTGAGCGCCTGCTTCATGTAGCTGGTGGCAAAGAAGCAGACGATGCCGGCAGCCGCGCCGATTGCGAGCGCGCCCAGCGGCCCCACGAAGCCGGAGGCCGGGGTGATGGTGCCGAGTCCCGCGACCATGCCAGTCACGATACCCAGGGCGGATGGCTTGCCGTAACGCAGCCACTCGCACACCATCCAGGCGAATGCGCCGGTGGCCGCGCCGATATGCGTCACCAGCATTGCCATGCCGGCAGCGCCATCTGCAGCAAGCGCGCTCCCCGCGTTGAAACCGAACCAGCCCACCCACAGCATGCAGGCGCCGGTCACCGTCATCGTCATGTTGTGCGGCGGCATGGGCGATTCCGGGAAGCCCCGGCGCTGGCCGAGGACCAGCGCACACACGAGCGCCGCGACGCCCGCGTTCAGGTGCACCACGGTCCCGCCCGCGAAATCCATGAGCCCCCTCTTCGCGAGCCAGCCGTCACCCCAGACCCAGTGCGCCACCGGGCAGTACACCAGAAGCAGCCAAAGCAGGCTGAACAGGAGCATGCCGGAGAACTTCACCCGCTCGGCAAAGGCGCCGATCACCAGCGCGGGGGTGATGATGGCGAAGGTGAGCTGGTACATCGAGAAAACGGTCTCGGGGACGCCGTTGACCTTGATTGCCTTGAGGTCGACACCGGACAGGAAGGACTTGGCGAAGCCGCCGTACCAGGCATTGCTCGCGCCGCCGTCGCCGAACGCGATGCTGTAGCCGACCACCACCCACGCCAGGGTGACGATGCAGGTGATCGCGAAGCATTGCATCAGGACGGACAGCACGTTCTTCATGCGCACCAGGCCGGCATAAAACAGCGCGAGCCCGGGCAGCGTCATGAAAAGGACCAGCACCGACGAGGTCAGCATCCAGGCGGTGTTCGCGGCATCGAGCTTCGGCGGCTCGGCCGCGGCTGCAACCGATGCGTAAGCCAGCAGGAACAGCAGAAAAGACGCGACGGACAGACAGCGACGAGTTCTTGTCATTGACTCCTCCCTTGCGCGCTCCGGGACTCCCCTCGGGCGCCATGCGCATCATGGACTCCGCGCCGCGCGCGGTCAAGACTGGCGCCGCCGCATCATGGACCGACCGTCACCCGTCCCATCTGCACGAGCATGCCGAGCTCGTCGCGCATGACCCATTCCTCGGCGATTTTCCCGTCCTGCAGCCGGAACTGGACGATGGCCGTCCAGTTCAGCTCCTGCTCCCCGGCGAGCTTGACGTCGCCAGCGCGGCTGCGGAAGGTGTGGGGATGGACCCGCGCCCGGTGCGCGACGCGCACGGCGACCATCCCGCCTTCGGCGATCAGGCCGCTGAGTTCGGAGGAAAACGCGGAATAGTCCTGGAACACAGCGCGCAGCCGCTGCACCGCGGCGTCGAGTCCGGTCACGTCGAAGCCGGGACGATGCAGCACGACATCGCGCGCGAGGAGCTCCGGCAGGAGATCGAACCTTCTCTGGTCGAGGGCCTCGCGGAAATAACGCTCGACGACCGTCTTGTTGCGCGCTTCCTGCGCTTTCGGGGTGTACGCCTGCGCCATGCCGGCTATCCGCGGCCGCGCTGAGCCTTCTCGCCGACTTTCGCCGAGAAGCGGGCGCTGTCGATGACCACGCGCTCGTGGGTGCCTTCTGTGATCTTGTCCATGCCGTCGTGGGCGGCGATGGAGAAGCTCAGCTTGCGCCCCTCGACCCTGTCCAGCCGCACGTCCACGGTGACGGTAAGGCCCGGCGGTGTCGCGGCAAGATGAGACAGGCTGACCTGCGTGCCGAGAGACTGCTCGCGCGGCCAGTCGAGGTGCTCGCGCAGCGCGTCGATGCAGGCCCACTCCACCAGCCCGACCATGTAGCCGGTGGCGAGCACCTCCGGCATCTCCCGGAACATCTGCGATTCCGGGTACAGATGCGGAACGGTCTTGCTGGGCGGGATCTTGAACTTGAACTGGTGAGTGAGGCCGGGCTTGAGCGTGTCTTTCATCGGACGAGGAAAGGTATGAGGACGGGCCATTATGACCCATCACTCATCACCCATCACTCATCACGCCTTATCCCGAAATACGCGCCGCCTCCCAGCCCAGCATGGCCGCCTTGCGGTCGGGGCCCCAGCGGTAGCCGCCGATCAGCCCGGTTTCGCGTATCACTCGATGACAGGGAATGAGCCACGCGATCGGATTGGCGCCGACGGCGCCGCCGACGGCGCGCGCGGAGCCGGGCGCGCCGATGCGCGCGGCAACCTGCCCGTAGCTCGTGAGCGAACCGAGGGGCACCTCGAGCAGGGCGCGCCAGACTTTGATCTGGAAGTTGCTGCCCTTGACGAGCAACGCAAGCGGGCGACCCGTTGCGGCTGCGAGCGGCTGAAAGATTTGCCCGACCACGGGCTCCGTGCCGAGCTCGTCGTGCCGCAGATCGGCCCCCGGCCACTCCTGGCGCAGCCACGCCGCGCCATCCCGCGTTCCCTCGACAAAGCGCAGACCGCAAACACCGCGTGCCGTCAGGGCGAGCAGGGCCGGGCCGAAGGGGGATTCATGCACGCCGTAGCGGATGGCGAGTCCCGCACCGCCGGCCCGGTATTCGCCCGGGGACATCGCTTCCAGCGTCACGAACAGGTCGTGCAGTCGCCCCGGGCCCGAAAGGCCCACCGCGCCGGCGAGGTCGAGGACGCTGCCCGAGCCGGCCAGCCGCAACTTGGCGTGCTCGACGGTCAGGTACTGGAGAAAGCGCTTCGGGCTTACGCCTGCCCAACGGGTAAACAGGCGCTGGAAATGGTGCTCGCTCAGATTGACGTGCCGTGCCGCGGCCGCCAGGTCGGGCTGCTCGCCAGCATGGCGCCGCAGGTAGGCGATCGCGCGCCCGATGCGCTCGTAGTCCCGCGCACTGACGTCAGCGCGAGAGAGATCGGTTTCAAGGATGGCGTTCATGGAGCACAGCATACGGCGGCGATGGTGCCGTTGCCACCCGTTTCTTGCTCACTTGGGCGACTGTCGTCACTCGTCACCCGTCACTCGTCACCGAGTCAGCGCGGCTGGTGCC
>DATFVY010000034.1:0-13985 GCA_035259925.1 Burkholderiales bacterium | reverse complement strand
CGGGCGCTGGGGCTTCTCTTCGATGCTGACAGCCTTGCCGCTGCGATCGAACGCCACCACGCCGTAACGCTCCGGATCGGTAACCCGGTAGGCGAAAATGGTCGCCCCCGATTTCCGGTTCGTGGCTTCCGTCAGGCGTCTTGTGAGGTCGTGGCCGTAGAAGATGTTGTCGCCGAGCACCAGCGCGACGGAGTCCTCGCCTATGTACTCCTTGCCGATAAGAAATGCCTGGGCGAGCCCGCCCGGCGTGGGCTGCGCCTTGTAGCTCAGGCGAATGCCCAGCCGGCTCCCGTCGCCGAGCAGTTGCTCGAAGCGCGGCGTGTCCTGCGGCGTGGAGATGACGAGGATGTCCTTGATTCCCGCCAGCATCAGCGTCGAGAGCGGGTAGTACACCATCGGCTTGTCGTACACCGGCAGCAGCTGCTTGGACACGACCTGCGTCGCCGGGTACAGCCGCGTGCCGCTGCCGCCCGCGAGAATGATGCCCTTCACGCCGGCCCCCGCTTGGCGTAGTTCGCGTCGATCCAGCGCTTGTACTCGCCGCTCATGACGCGGTCGGCCCACTGGGTGTTGTCGAGGAACCACTCGAAGGTCTTGCGCAGACCTGCCGTGAAGCTATGCGCCGGCTTCCAGCCGAGCTCCTTCTCGAGCTTGCGCGGGTCCATCGCGTAGCGGCGGTCGTGGCCCGGCCGGTCCTTGACGAATTGCACCAGCTTGTCGTGGGGGGCCCGCTTGGGGTGGGCCTCGTCGAGCAGCGCGCAGATCGCCTTGACGACGTCCACGTTCTCCAGCTCGCTGCGGCTGCCGATGTTGTAGGTCTCGCCGGCGCGGCCCCTGGCGAGCACCCGCCGGACCGCAGCGCAATGGTCCCCGACATGGAGCCAGTCGCGGATATTGCTGCCGTCGCCGTAGATGGGCATGGGCTTCTCGCGCAGTCCGTTCAGGATCATCAGGGGGATGAACTTCTCCGGGTTCTGGAACGGTCCGTAGTTGTTCGAGCAGTTCGTAGTGAGCGTCGGCAGGCCATAGGTATGGTGGCAGGCGCGCACCAGGTGGTCGGCCGCGGCCTTGGACGCAGCATAGGGGCTGTTGGGCGCGTAGGGGGTGGATTCGGTGAACTCCGGATCGGTCAGCCCCAGTGACCCATAGACTTCGTCGGTCGAGACGTGAAGAAAGCGGAAGGCATCCTTTTCCGGCGGCTTGAGGGCGGACCAATAGGCGCGGGCTTCCTCGAGCAGCGCGAAAGTGCCCATCACGTTGGTGTGCATGAAAGCGTCCGGCCCCTGTATCGAGCGATCGACGTGGCTCTCGGCAGCGAAGTGCACGATCGCCCGCGGCCGGTGCTCGCGCAGCAGCCTTCCCACCAGCGCGCGATCATTGATATCGCCCGTCACGAAGATGTGACGCTTGTCCGCTTTCAGGCTGGCCAGGTTCTCGAGGTTGCCGGCGTAGGTCAGCTTGTCGAGGTTCACGACCGGCGAGCCTTCCGTCGCCAGCCATTCGAGGACGAAGTTCGAGCCGATGAATCCGGCCCCTCCGGTCACCACTATCAAGCGCTCGCTCCCACGTTAAGTACCTGAATTGGAATCGTTGTTAGTCGCGGTATTCTATGCGCAAAGCGCGTTTCGGTGTAGGCTGACGGCGCCGCGCGCGCGCCGCGCCCGAGGGATGAAAACAAACCTGATGCGGCTGCTCTACACCCTGGCCGTGTTTCTGCTGCTGCCGTTCGCGTTGCTGTACCTGCTTCTGCGGTCGCGCCGTCAACCGGGCCAGTTCAAGCACCTCGCGGAGCGCTTCGGGTTCTATTCCCCTTACAGCGGCTCCCCCCTCATCTGGGTGCATGCGGTTTCGGTGGGCGAGACCCGGGCTGCCGAACCGCTTGTTCGCGGCCTGCGTGCCCGCTATCCGCGTCATCGCATCCTGTTGACGCATATGACCTCCACCGGACGCGAGACGGGCGCGGCCTTGTTCGGAGCGGAGACCGAGCGCTGCTACCTGCCTCTCGACTACCCCGCGGCCGTGGCGCGCTTCCTCGACCACTTTCAGCCGCAGGCCGGGATCCTGATGGAAACCGAGCTCTGGCCCAATCTGATCCAGGGCATGCGCACGCGGGCCATCCCGCTTTTCCTGGTGAACGCGCGGATGTCCGCCAAGTCCCATGCGGCGTATCGCAGGTTCGGAGGGCTCACGCGCCCGAGTCTCTCGTCGGTCAAGGTGGTGGCGGCGCAAGGCCTCGATGACGCGCGGCGGCTTGCCGACCTCGGAGCGGCCGACGTGCGCGTGACCGGCAGCCTCAAGTTCGACATCGCGCCGCCGTCCGCTCAGCTCGAATTGGGACGCGCGTTTCGCCGGGAGGTCGGCGCGGCGAGGTCCGTGCTGGTCGCCGGCAGCACGCGCGAGGGCGAGGAGGCGCTGCTGCTAGACGTTCTGCCGAAAATCGCGGTGCCGGGGCTGCTCCTGGCGATCGTGCCGCGTCATCCGCAGCGCTTCGACGAGGTCGCACAGCTGCTCAAGGCCCGTGGTATCCGCTATCAGCGGCGCAGCAGCGGCGAGCCGGTTTCCGCCGAGACGCGAGTCGTGCTGGGCGACAGCATGGGAGAGATGTTCGCCTACTACGCGGCGTCGGACATTGCCTTCGTCGGCGGTAGCCTGGTGCCGCTCGGCGGCCAGAACCTGATCGAGGCCTGCGCGGCAGGCAAGCCGGTGCTGGTCGGGCCTTCGAACTACAACTTCAGCGAGGCGACCGAGCGCGCGGTCGAGGCCGGAGCCGCGATCCGGGTCGCCGACGCGGAGGAACTGGCGCGCGAAGCCGGGCGCTTGCTGGGCGATCCGGCCGCGGCGCGCCGCATGGCGCAGGCGGCGGTCGAGTTTGCCGCCGCGCATCGCGGCGCCACGGCTCGCGTGTTAGAGCTGATCCAGCTTGAGCACCGGTGATGGGTGATCAGCGATGGGTGATGCGCGTAACTCATTACCCATCACGCATTACCCATTACGGCTCAGCGGTCGAGCCAGCTGTTGACGAGCGAGACGTCCTGCTCGGTGAGCGCTCCCGCGGCGGCCTTGAGCCGCAGCAGCGAGAAGATGTAATTGTATTTCGCTTGCGCCAGGTCGCGCCGTGTCTGCGACAGCTGCTGCTGGGCGTTGAGGACGTCCACCTGCGTTCTCACTCCCACTTCCTGCCCGAGCCGGGTGGAGTCAAGAGAGCTCTGGCTCGACACCAGGGCGGCCTCCAGCGCCCTGACCTGCGCGACGCCGCTGCTCACTCCCAGGAACGTCTGCTGCGCGGTGAGCTCGGCGGTACGGCGCGCATTCTCCAGGTCCTGTCTCGCCTTCTCCTCGTTCGCGATCGCCTCGCGCACGCGCGAGCTGGTGAGCCCGCCCTGGTAGAGGGGAAACTGCAGCCGCAGGCCGACCACCCCGGTGCGGGTATCGACGCCAGCCACGCTCTGGACGCCGGTGCTGTTGCCGGAATCCGTGTAGGTCGCGAAGGCGTCGAGGGTGGGCGAGTGCCCGGCGCGGGTGCGCTCGACTTCCTTGGTCGCGAATTCAAGGTTCGCCTGCCCGATTCGCACCTGCGGGTTGTTGTGGGCCGCGTCGGCGACCCAGACGGCCGGGTGCGCGGGTTCAGGTTGTCCCGGGTTGAAGCGCGGCCCCAGGGGGGACAATCCGGGGGCGGGCCGGCCGATGATCAACTCGAGCTGGCGCTTGCGGATCTCCAGGTCGTTGCGCGCGGTGATCTCGAGCGAGACCGTCAGGTCGTAGCGCGATTGCGCTTCATGGGTGTCGGTGATCGTGGCAGTACCGACCTCGAAATTGCGCTTGGCCTGCTCCAGCTGGCGGCCGATCGCGACGAGCTGCGCCTGCGCGAACGCGATCGTGTCCTGCGCCAGCAGCACGTCGAAATACCCCTGCGCAATCCGCAGGATCAGGTCCTGTGTTGCTTGGGCGAAGACGGCATCGGATTGCGCTACCTGGGCCTTGGCCTGCTGGTAGGTCACGAAGTTCTGCGGGCGGTAGAGCGGCTGGGTGACCGAGACCGACGCGTTATTGGAGCTGAAGCGCGAATCGACCGGGGGGACCGCGGGATCGCGCGAGCGCGTTTCCCGATCGGTGCTCTGAGTGTCCGCCGAGATGTTGGCCGAGGGCAGCAGGCCCGAAAGCCCCTGCGGCAGCCGCTCCTGGCCGGCGCTCCAGGTTGCCCGCGCCGCCGCGTAGGTTGCGTCCGCCGCTTGCGCCATGCGGTAGATCTCGAGGAGGTCGGCGCCGCGAGCAACGGGCGCTGCCAGCAGCAGCGCAGCCGAAACGGTGAGGAGGGTGCGCACTAGAACACGAACCGCTCGGGCTGGGGCGCGTTCTTGAGCGGCGCGATGCATGTCTCGAACAGCCCCGTGGCATTGCAGACGCCGGCTGCGACGCAAGCGACGATTCGCGCCTCCATCACCGGCGGCTCGCCCACTACGGCGATCAACCGGCCGCCCGGCTGCAGGCACTTCTGAAACGCAGGCGGCAGTACCGGCAGCGAGCCGGTGATCACGATCGCGTCGTAGGGGGCGTGACGATCCCAGCCGCGCGCAGCGTCCCCCGTTTCGAGCGTGACGTTGGCCAAACCGTGCGCCGCGAGCTTCGCTCGCGCGCTGCCGGTGAACTCAGGCACGATGTCGACGCTGTAGACGTGGCCGCCGAGACTCGCGAGCAAGGCCGTCATGTAGCCGCTGCCGGTGCCGACCTCCAGCACCCGCTCGCCCGGGTTAAGCGCCAGCTCCTGCACCATGCGCGCTTCCATCTTGGGAGCGAGCATCTTCTCCCCGTGCCCGATCGGGATCTCCATGTCGGCGAAGGCGAGCGCCCGGTACTGCGGTGGCACGAAGTCCTCGCGGTGGACGCGGAACAACAGGTCGAGCACGCGCTGGTCGAGCACCTCCCACGGCCGGATCTGCTGCTCCACCATGTTGAAGCGGGCGCGCTCCACGTCCAGCTGCGGGTTCATAGGGAAATTCAGGGAGTTGCGCTGTTTTTTAGCGGTTGCAATTATCCCATAATTCGATTAGCGTAAGCAGCACACGTTGGGGGTCCGCGTTGCAGCGGTCAGCCCTCAGCCGTCAGTGGGTTCTTGCTGACATCTGGCGGCTGGCAGCTGGCAGCTAATACCGGTGAGAAACACCCTTTGAACCTGATGCGGATAATTCCGTCGTAGGGAAGCGTGGTCGGCCACCCCTCCGCCCGCTCCCGCGCCACAGTCGTCCGCAAGGAGCGCAGCATGAATGCCAATCCCAAGTTCCTGAGCGCCACGGCGCACGTCGATGACGCGGCCGTGAAGCCGCTGCCGAACTCGCGCAAGGTCTACGTCACGGGCTCGCGACCCGATGTGCGCGTGCCGATGCGCGAGATCACCCAGTCCGACACGCCTGTTCATTTAGGCCCCGCCGCGCAGGGCGGGGCCCCTGCGCGTTCCGAACCCAACCCACCGCTCTTCGTCTACGACACGTCGGGCCCGTATACCGACCCGGCGGTGAAGATCGACATCCGCTCGGGGCTCGCGCCGCTGCGGCAGAGGTGGATCGAGGAACGCGGCGACACCGAGGAGCTTGCCGGACCGAGCTCGCGCTACGGGCGCGAACGGCTCGCCGACCCCAGGCTCGCGCAGCTGCGCTTCAACCTCAAGCGCAGTCCGCGTCGTGCGAAAGCGGGTATGAACGTCTCGCAGATGCACTATGCGCGCCGCGGCATCGTCACGCCGGAAATGGAGTTCATCGCGATCCGCGAGAACCAGCGGCTGGACGCGCTCTCGGACTTCCTGCGTCGCCAGCACCCGGGCGAGTCGTTCGGGGCGGCTATTCCGAAATTGATCACGCCCGAATTCGTGCGCGACGAGGTGGCGCGCGGCCGCGCGATCATCCCGGCCAACATCAACCACCCGGAATCCGAGCCCATGATCATCGGGCGCAACTTCCTGGTGAAGATCAACGCCAACATCGGCAACTCGGCGGTCTCCTCGGGCATCCAGGAGGAAGTCGAGAAAATGACCTGGTCGACGCGCTGGGGCGGCGATACGGTGATGGACCTCTCCACCGGCAAGCACATCCACGAGACGCGCGAATGGATCGTGCGCAACTCGCCGGTCCCGATCGGCACCGTGCCGATCTATCAGGCGCTGGAGAAGGTGGACGGCAGGGCCGAAGAGCTCACCTGGGAGATCTACCGCGACACGCTGATCGAGCAGTGCGAGCAGGGCGTGGATTACTTCACCGTGCACGCCGGCGTCAGGCTTCCTTACATCCCGCTCACCGCGAAGCGCATGACCGGCATCGTCTCGCGCGGGGGCTCGATCCTGGCGAAGTGGTGCCTCGCGCACCACCAGGAAAGCTTCCTCTATACGCACTTCGAGGAGATTTGCGAGATCCTCAAAGCCTACGACGTCTCGTTCTCGCTCGGCGACGGCCTGCGGCCGGGCTCGATCTACGACGCCAACGACGAGGCGCAGATCGCGGAGTTGAAGACGCTGGGCGAGCTGACCGACCTCGCGTGGAAGCACGACGTGCAGGTGATGATCGAGGGGCCGGGGCACGTGCCCATGCAGCTCATCAAGGAGAACATGGATCTCCAGCTCAAGTATTGCCGCGAGGCGCCGTTCTACACGCTGGGACCGCTGACGACCGACATCGCGCCGGGCTACGATCACATCACCAGCGCGATCGGCGCGGCGATGATCGGGTGGTTCGGGACCGCGATGCTGTGCTACGTCACGCCGAAGGAGCACCTCGGGCTGCCGGACAAGGACGACGTCAAGGACGGCATCATTGCCTACAAGATCGCCGCCCACGCCGCCGACCTGGCCAAGGGGCATCCCGGCGCGCAGCTGCGCGACAACGCGCTGTCCAAGGCGCGCTTCGAGTTCCGCTGGGAGGACCAGTTCAACCTCGGGCTCGATCCCGACAAGGCGCGCCAGTTCCACGACGAGACGCTGCCGCAGGAAGGCGCCAAGCTCGCGCACTTCTGCTCGATGTGCGGCCCGCACTTCTGCTCGATGAAGATCACGCAGGACGTGCGCGACTATGCCCAGAAGCAGGGCATCGCGGAAGCCGACGCGATCGAGAAGGGCCTGCGCGAAAAGGCGAAAGAGTTCGTCGAAGGCGGCGCCGAGCTCTATCGACGCGCGTGAACGGGAATGAGGGGATACTCCCCTCATGCTCCCCTGTATCAGGGTCCGTATCATTCATTTTGCTACGGACATCAAGGAGATCGCCATGCGGCTTGATCGCCTTGTTACCGCGGCACTGCTGGGCGCTGCGCTGGCGGCGCCGGTGGGCGCGCAGGCGAAGGACCCGCTCGCGGAATTCGAAGCGCGGCTGCGGGAGCTCGAGCCGCAGCGCTGGATCGGGCGCTCGATCGACGAGGCGGACGTCGGGAAGTTGTTCGACTGGATGAGAGCATCGCTGCTGGCCGCGCTGCAGGGCAGGGCAGCGCCGCCGCCTCCCGCAGAGCTGCGGCAGAAGGCGGAAACCCTGTCACGCGAGCTGGCTGCCCGGGGGGCGTTGGAGGGTCTCGCGCTGCTCGACGCGCTGGAAGAGTCCGCGCGGCGCGCCTTGCGTGACGCGCAGAAGCCCGCCGCCCCCCCGCCGGGCGCGATCTGACCGGCCCTGCCGCGCCCTCGGCGGACACTTTTTGTTACAACTCAAGGACCTCCCGCGTGCGCAGCGCGCCGCACCTTGAGTACAATTTCCCCTCTAAGCAGCTAGCCGGGCGGCGCGGCCCGTCCCCGCCGTCCCCGATATGACGAGAAGAAAGGCCATCAGCCTTGCGATACTGCTTGCGGTGCTGACCGCAGGCGCCGCCGCGTACGGCTGGTGGGGCGCGCGCAATTCCTCGCCCGACTACCGCCTCAGCAAGGTCGAGCGCGGACCCCTCACGGCGGCCGTATCCGTCACCGGCACCATCAACCCGGTCACCGCGGTGCAGGTGGGCTCGCAGGTCTCCGGTCAGGTCAAGGAGATCTACGTCGACTTCAACTCCGAGGTCAAGAAGGGGCAGGTCATCGCCCGTATCGACCCCGAGTCGTTCTCCCTGCGGGTGAACCAGGCGCTGGCGGACCTGGAGTCGGCGCGCGCCACCGTGCTCACCCAGCGCGCCAATGTCGCGGCGCTCCAGGCCGAAGTCTCGCGTGCCAAGGTCACGCTCGCTGATGCCGAGCGCGAGTTCCAGCGCAACAAGACGCTGTACGAGAAGAACTTCGTCGCGGCGGCGGCGCTCGACAAGTCGGAATTCGGCTTCCGCAACGCGCAGGAGCTGGTCAAGACGGCTGAGGCGCAGCTCGCAGTGGGCGAATCCCAGGTGCGCAACGTCGAGGCCCTGGTCAAGCAGCGCGAGTCCCAGCTCGCGCAGGCGAGGGTGGATCTCGATCGCACCACGATCCGCGCGCCGGTGAACGGCACGGTCATCAAGAAATCGGTGGAGCCCGGACAGACCGTGGCGGCGAGCCTGCAGGCGCCGGAGCTGTTCGTGATCGCGGAGGACCTGCGCCGGATGCAGGTCGACGCCTCGATCGACGAGGCCGAGGTGGGCCGCGTCCACGAGGGCCAGGCGGTGACGTTCACCGTTGATTCGTTTCCGGGCAGGACTTTCCACGGCACGGTGGGACAGGTGCGCAAGGCCGCGCTGGTGGTGCAGAACGTCGTCACCTACACCGCGGTCATTGCGACCTCCAATCCCAATCTCGAGCTTTTCCCGGGCATGACCGCCAACGTGCGCATCGTGGTGGACTCGCGTGACAGGGCGCTCAAGGTGCCGAATGCCGCCCTGCGCTTCCGTCCCGCTGGCGCCGCCGACGTGCGCGAAGGCGGCGGCGC
Organism: Burkholderiales bacterium; assembly: GCA_035259925.1. Classification (GTDB taxonomy): domain Bacteria; phylum Pseudomonadota; class Gammaproteobacteria; order Burkholderiales; family SG8-41; genus SG8-41. Next base: position 5,142 of record DATFVY010000034.1, on the reverse strand, counting down.
GCGGGATGTCGCGAGCGTCCCGGCCGCGGAAGAGGAAACGAAAAAGGGGGGCCGCGGCGCAGCGGCAGGTGACGCGATGCGCGAGCACCTCACCAAGGAGCTGAAGCTCACCGCGGAGCAGCAGACCCGGCTCGAGGAAATCCTGCGCGCGACCCGTGAGCAGATCCGGGCGATCGATGCCGAGGACGTCGGGGAGCGCGCCCGCCAGTCGCAGCGGGTGCGTGCGGAATCGCGTGCGCGCATAGCCGAGCTGCTGACGCCGGAGCAGCGGACGCGCTACGAGCAGATGACCGCGGCCCGCGCCGGCGCCAGCCGCGCGGCCTCGAGCGGACGCGTCTGGGTGCTCGACGACACCGGCAGACCGGCGGCCGTCGATGTGCGCATCGGGCTGACCGACGGCTTGCACAGCGAAATCGTCGGTGGGACCCTGCAGGAGGGCACGCAGGTCATCGTCGGGCTGCAGGCGGACGCCCGGCAACGCACCCAGGCCAAGGGCGGCCCGCGCTTCGGCTTCTAGCGCCAGGAAACGGGAAATAGGGAATCGGGAATCGGAAGGCCGGTTTTCCTGCTCCCCATTCCCCATTCCCCATGAGTGATCCCCTGATCGTCACCCGCGATCTCTCCAAGGAGTACCGCATGGAGAGCTACACGGTCGCGGCGCTGCGCGGCGTATCCCTCGAGATCGGCTCCGGCGAGTTTATGGCGGTGATGGGGCCTTCCGGGTCCGGCAAGTCCACCTTCATGAATCTGCTCGGCTGCCTCGACTCGCCGAGCGCCGGCGAGTACTTCCTGGCGGGCGACAAAGTGTCGGCCCTTTCGGGTGACGCGCTCGCGGCCACGCGCAACCGCCGCATCGGTTTCGTGTTCCAGAATTTCAACCTGCTCGCGCGCACCTCCGCCGTGGAGAACGTCGAGCTGCCGCTGTTGTACAGCCATTGCCCGGTCGCGGAGCGGCGGCCGCGGGCGATGGCGCGGCTTACGGACGTTGGGCTCGCCGAGCGCGCCCACCATCACCCCCAGCAGCTCTCGGGCGGCCAGCAGCAGCGCGTCGCCATCGCGCGGGCGCTCGTCAACAACCCGGTGCTGATCCTCGCCGATGAGCCGACCGGCGCGCTCGACACGCGCACGAGCTTCGAGCTGATGGGCTTGCTGCAGCAGCTGAACCGCGGCGGCATGACCGTCGTGCTGGTCACTCACGAACACGACGTGGCGGCCTTTGCCTCGCGCGTCGTGAGCTTCCGTGACGGCCATGTCGTCGGCGATCAAGTGAATCCCGAGCCGGCCGATGCCCGCGCGATGTTGCGGGAGTTCGACAAGATGGCGGTGGCCGCATGAGGCGCGAAGAAGCTACATTCATGCCGGGTCTTGAAGCTTGGAGCTTGAAGCTTGGAGCTTCGGACAGGGGAGTGTCCGTATGACCTGGCTCGCCAGCATGCGCATCGCGCTGCGGGCCCTGCGCGTGAACAAGCTGCGCAGCACGCTCACCATGCTCGGCATCATCATCGGGGTCGCTGCGGTGATCACGATGATCGCGGTCGGCGCCGGCGCGCAGGCGCGGGTCGAGGAGCAGATCAAGTCGCTGGGCTCCAACCTGATCCTGCTGCTGCCGGGGTCGGTGACCTCGGGCGGCGCGCGCATGGGCTCGGGCTCGCGCAACACGCTGACCGAGGACGACGCCTACGCGATACAGCGCGACGTGGCGAACGTGCAGGCGGCTCCCCAGTTGCGCGGCACGGGGCAGGTCGTGGCGGGCAATACCAACTGGTCCACGGTTTTCTACGGCATCACGCCGGAGTACTTCGAGGTGCGCAACTGGGTGATCGCAGCGGGCAAGGGCTTCGAGCCGGCGGACCTTACCGGCTCGGCCAAGGTCGCCCTGCTCGGGGAAACCGTGGTGCGCAACCTCTTCGGCGATGTAGACCCTATCGGCCAGGTCATCCGCATCCGCAAGGTCCCGTTCGTGGTGATCGGCACGCTCGAGCGCAAGGGCCAGAGCCTCATGGGCCAGGACCAGGACGACGTCGTGCTGATGCCGATCTCCACCGCCCGTAACCGCGTGCTGGGCGGCGGCACGGCCCGGCAGCGCGTCGTCGGTTCGATCTTCCTCAAGGTGCGCGAGGGCGCCGACATGGCCGAAGCAGAAGCGCAGATCCGGACGCTGCTGCGCCAGCGCCATCGCGTGCAGCAGGGCCAGGAGGACGACTTCACCCTGCGCAACCTGTCGGAGGTGCTGGGGGCGCAGGAGGCGTCGAGCCGCATCATGACGCTGCTCCTCGCCGCGGTGGCGTCGGTTTCCCTGCTGGTCGGTGGCATCGGGATCATGAACATCATGCTGGTCTCGGTGACCGAGCGCACGCGCGAGATCGGACTCAGGATGGCGGTGGGCGCCCGGTCGCGCGACATCCTCGCGCAATTCCTGGTCGAGGCGGTCACCCTGGCCCTGATAGGAGGATTGCTCGGCATTGTCGTGGGCGTCGCCGGCTCGGCCGGCATAGCCCATCTCGCGGAGTGGAGGGTCGAGCTGCGACCCGACTCGGTGGTGCTCGCCGTGGGCTTTGCCGCGGCGGTGGGCGTTTTCTTCGGGTTCTATCCCGCGCGCAAGGCCTCGCGCCTGGTGCCCATCGAGGCGCTGCGCTACGAGTGATGAGTGACGAGTGACGAGTGCGGCCGCCAGCGCCGGCGCTGAACGCCCATCACCCATCCCGCCTTTCCATTCAACGCGCGCCTGTCGCAGGTAGAATGGCGCGCTGAATGGACTGGGCGCTCTATTTCAAGGCAGTCGTCCTCGGCATCGTTGAAGGCCTCACCGAATTCCTGCCGGTCTCCAGCACCGGCCACCTGATCATCGCCGGGCAGCTGCTGGGCTTCAGTGACGACAAGGCCAAGGTCTTCGAGATCTTCATCCAGAGCGGGGCGATGCTGGCGGTGGTGTGGGAGTACCGCGCCCGCTTCACCGGCTTGCTGTTCGGCCTGCGGCGCGAACCGGCCGCACGGCGCCTTGCCGTGAATCTCGCCGTCGCGTTCCTCCCGGCTGCCCTGCTCGGTCTCGTCTTCGCAGGGCTCATCAAGCAGCATCTTTTTCACGCGGTGCCGGTTGCGGTGGCCTTCATCGGCGGCGGGCTGATCATCCTGTGGGTCGAGCGCCGTCCGCGGCCGGCCCGCGTGGGCAGCGTGGACGAGATGACGTGGCTGGACGCGCTCAAGGTCGGGCTGGCACAGTGCGTTGCGCTCGTTCCGGGAACCTCGCGCTCGGGCGCGACCATCATCGGCGGCATGCTGTTCGGGCTGTCACGGCGCGCCGCGACCGAGTTCTCGTTCTTCCTCGCGGTGCCGACCCTGATTGCCGCGGGCGTCTACGATCTCTACAAGCATCGCGCCCTGCTCGAGGCGGCCGATCTCGGCATCTTCGCGGTCGGCTTCGGAGTTTCCTTCGTCGCGGCCTTCTTCTGCGTGCGCTGGCTGCTGCGCTACGTCACCAGCCACGATTTCACCCCTTTTGCCTGGTATCGCATCGCCTTCGGCGCGGCAGTCCTGCTGACCGCCTACACGGGATGGGTGACCTGGACCGCCTGACCCTGCCTGCCGGTCCCATCACCCATCACCCATCACCCATCCCGGGTCCTGGGTGATCTCGTTTTCCCGCTACGTCGAGTTGTTTCGCACGCCCGGGCTGACTGCCACGCTGGCCGCGTCGATCATCGGGCGCCTGCCGATCGGCATCGCGACGCTCGCGATCCTGCTGTTCCTGCAGCAACGCACCGGCTCGTTCGCACTGGCCGGCGCCGCGGCCGCGCTCTACGTTCTGGGCCTGGCAACGATCGCGCCCTTCCTCGGCCGCCTCATCGACCGGTTCGGGCCGCGCCCGGTGCTGTCGGTGGGGGCGTTCGTCTACCCGTGCATGCTGGTCGCGCTGGTCGCGCTCGCGGTCATGGAAGTCGGGCATGGCTGGGTGGCATTCGCGGCGCTGGTCGCCGGCGCCTCCTTTCCTCCCATCACCGCCTGCATGCGCGCGCTCTATCCGCGGATCGTGCCGGATGCCGGGCTGCTGCAAACGGCGTACTCGGCAGACGCGGCTCTGGTGGAATCGGTTTTCATCCTGGGCCCGGCGCTGGTCGCGCTCTTCGTCGCGGCAGGCTACGCGCATGGCGCGGTGCTGTTCGCCGCGGTGTGTGCCGGCGCGGGCAACGTGGTGTTTCTGCGCTCCCCCGCAGTGCGGAGCTGGGTGATCCATCCCCCGGCCGGCCGGCGCAGCCTGCTCGGGCCGCTGCGCTCGCCGCCGCTGCTCGCGCTGTTCGTAGCGAACTTCCTCTACGCTTTCGCGTTCGGCCTCTACGAGCTGGGCGTGACCGCCTTCGCGGCAGAACGCGGCATGCCCGCGGCGGCCGGAGTGATACTGGCGCTGGCGAGCGTCGGCAGCGCAATCGGGGTCATCATCTACGGCGGGCGCGAGTGGAGGATCTCCGTGACCGGCCAGTTCCTCGCCAACCTCGGCTACATGGCCGCGGGGCTGCTGCTGCTCGCGCTGACAACGGACCTCTACCTGTTCGCGCTCCTGAACGTCGTCGCATGCGCGACGATGGCGCCGGCGATCGCGTCGCAGTCGTTGCTGGTGTCTCGCCTGGCGGCGCGCGAGATGCTCGCCGAAACTTTCACGTGGAGCGCGACCTGCCTGCTCGCCGGCATCAGCGGCGGTATCGCCGCGGGCGGCGTGCTCGCGGAATACGTTGCCCCGTCGTGGATACTGGTGAGCGCGGCGGGCTCGACGCTACTGGCTGTGGCGATTGCGTGGGGAGCGTTGCGCGACTAGCTTTGTGACCACGGCAATCCTGCGACCCGCCATCCGCCCACCGTGTTGCGGCGCCCGCCGGCATCACGGTCGCCCTCGAAGCCCTCGAGCACGTTGTAAGCGGTGTAGCCTGCCTGGGCGGCGAGCATTGCGGCGTTGTGCGAACGCCCCCCGCTGCGGCAGATGAAAAGCACCGGCGCCGCCTTGTCCACCTTGCTTTCGAGTTCGGCCATGAATCCGGGATTGGGGCGGCCGCCGGGGTAGGTCACGATCTCGATTTCCACCGCGCCCGGGATGCGGCCGACGTAGTCCCATTCGGCTCGAGTGCGCACGTCGACGAGCTTTGCGCCCGGCGC
>DATFVY010000033.1:0-3146 GCA_035259925.1 Burkholderiales bacterium | reverse complement strand
GCCACTTCCCGCTGACGGTGCGTCGGGCCGCAGCGACAGCGAATTTCGCACTTCCTCAGGTGGCACCCTTCCATATTCCGCGGCGTTGTCGTCCGACAACGACAAATCATCACTGACATTACATCGACTACATCCCCCATGCCGTTGATTTGAACGCGACAAGCTCATATGGCATGAGCCATGCTCGCTCATGGTCGCGGTTCATGTGGAGGCCGGCAGCTGAGCGAATCGGGGAAGAGATCCCCTTCGCCCGGCGCCGCGTGCGAGGACCAGAATTTTTGGGGGGAAAAGCGAGACGGTATGCAGCAACGCCAGGCGCGCGGCGGCATAGTCCAAAAGGACTATGCCGCCATATATTTCCGCGTAGAGATGTGACAATTTCTGCGCAAACCATGAGCGGTTGCACTTGTGTGCCGACATGCTTCCGCGTCGAGGTCACCGGGGCGTCACATTACGACGCTAAGCTCCATGGCGGAACGTCCTTCGGGGCCGCTGGCGCGGCTCGTTTATTTCCGTACGGTGACAACGACGTGAGCGGCCAGGCCCGAAGACCTGATTTTTCCGCCGGTGCTGCGGCGGGCTTCACCCTGCTCGAGCTGCTCGTGGTGCTGGTGATCATCGGGTTGCTCGCCGGCTACGTCGGGCCGAAATACTTCTCCCAGCTGGGCAAGTCCGAGGCGAAGGTGGCTCGCGCGCAGATGGATGCGATCGAGAAGGCGCTCGACCACTATCGTCTCGATACGGGGCGCTACCCCACGACCGAGCAGGGACTGGCGGCGCTCAATGCCCGCCCGACGAACGAAGCCAAGTGGGCCGGCCCCTACCTCAAGAAGGAAGTCCCGCCTGACCCATGGGGCCGCCCCTACCAGTACCTCTCCCCCGGCCAACATGGCGACTATGACCTGGTGAGCTACGGCAAGGACGGCCAGCCGGGCGGGACGGCCGAGTCGGCGGACATCACGAGCTGGTAAGGCTGCCATGCACTATCAGGTGCGGGGACTCGGCAACGACGGCGCGATCCTGGTGCTCGAGGTCGACGCGCGCGACGAGCGGGACGCCAACGAGCAGGCGGCATCCCGCGGGCTTGCGGTGCTGTCGGTGCGGCGGCGTGCCGGCGTGGGCGCCTGGATCATCGCGCGGCGCACGCGCTTCCCGCTGCTGCTGTTCAGCCAGGAGCTGCTCGCCCTGCTGCAATCGGGTATCAGCCTCGTCGAGTCGATCGAGACGCTGGCGGAGAAGGAGCAGCGGCCCGAGACGCGCAAAGTGCTGGACCAGCTGATTGCGCGGCTGCGCCAGGGCCAGGCCCTGTCGGCCTCCTTGCAGCAGTCGCCCTCCGTGTTTCCGGCGCTGTACGTAGCGGCGGTGCGCGCGGCCGAGCGCACCGGCGACCTCGAGGAGGCGCTGTCGCGCTTCATTGCCTACCAGTCGCAGATCGATGCCGTGCGCAAGAAGCTCATCTCCTCGGCCATCTATCCGGCGATGCTGATCGGCGTGGGCTTGCTGGTGACGCTCTTCCTGCTGGGCTACGTGGTGCCCCGCTTCAGCCAGGTCTACGAGGACATGGGTGACAGGCTGCCGTGGATGTCGCGCGTGCTGATGCACTGGGGGAAACTCATCGAGCAGCATGCCATGGGGATGGCGATCGCGGTGGTCGCCGCGGCAGCGCTGGCGGTGCACTGGCTCGCGCGGCCGGAGACTCTCCAGCGCATCGCATCGTGGCTGTGGCGCATCCCCGCGCTCGGCCAACGCATGCGCATCTACCAGCTCGCCCGCTTCTACCGCACGCTCGGCATGCTGCTGCGCGGCGGCATCGCCGTCGTCCCCGCCCTCGACATGGTGTCGGGGCTGCTCCAGTCCTCCCTGCGCACGCAACTCGACCAGGCGTCGCGACTGATGCGGGAGGGCAAGCCGATTTCCCAGGGCATGGAGACGGCCGGGCTGGCGACGCCGATCGCCCTGCGCATGCTGCGGGTCGGCGAGCGCTCGGGCCGGATGGGCGAGATGATGGAGCGCATCGCGGCATTCCACGACGAGGAAATGGCGCGCTGGGTCGACTGGTTCACGCGCGTGTTCGAGCCGTTGCTGATGGCCTTCATCGGCATCGTCATCGGCCTCATCGTGGTGCTGCTCTACCTGCCGATCTTCGAGCTCGCCGGGAGCATACAGTGAACGCGGTGCACGAGCAGGCGGCGCTGGCGGGAGCGGACATGCAGCGGCATATCGCCGAGGCGCGCGCGCAGGCTCAGCTCGGCGGGAAGCGCCTCCTGGAACGCGTCGAGGAGCGCTGTGGGCACCCGCCCGCGGATTTCACCGCGCTGCTCGGCGCCGCCCTGCGCTACCCGGTCCTCACGATGGAAGCCCTGCACCAGCTGCAGCCCGCATTCGACCTGCTGCCCTTCACCGAGGCCTTGCAGCACGAATGCGTCCTGCTCCGCGACGCCGACGGCGGCCTTCTGCTCGCGTTCGCCGACCCCTTCGACGCGCGCTTGCGGGCGTGGGTGGGCGAGCGGCTGCGCGCCCCGGTCACGTGGCATCTCGTGCACCACGCCGACCTCGCGGCGTGCCTGGCGCGCCAGGAAGAAACGATGCGCGCGCTCGATTCGCTGTCGGCAGGCGCCAGCGCGGAAGGGACCGCCTCGATGGCGGTCGAGAAACTGTCGCTGCGCAGCATCAGCGAGGACACCAGCTCGGTCGTGAAGCTGGTCAACTCGACACTCTACGACGCGCTCAAGTCCGGCGCGAGCGACATTCACCTCGAGGCCACGGCCTCGGGGCTGGTGATGAAATACCGCGTCGACGGCGTGCTCGCGCTCGCGGGCAGCGTCGCCGGGACCGAAACGGCGGAGCAGGTCATCTCCCGCGTCAAGGTGATGTCCGAGCTCGACATTGCCGAGCGGCGCGTTCCGCAGGACGGCCGCTTCAAGGTGTCGGCGCGCGGCCGCGAGATCGATATCCGCGTCTCCGTCATGCCGAGCATCTTCGGCGAGGACGCGGTGCTGCGCATCCTGGACAAGCAGAACCTCGCCGACGAGGTAAAGGGCCTGCGTCTCGACCGCCTCGGCTTCGACAGCGAGCCGCTCGCTTTCCTGCGGCGGCTCTCCAACGAGCCCTACGGCATGCTGCTCGTCACCGGTCCGACCGGCAGC